>DATMAF010000147.1:0-5738 GCA_035560315.1 Terriglobia bacterium
ACCAAAGTGGCGGTGGATCGCTATCTGGTGGCGACCGACCGCCAGCCAACGTTCCTGGACCCGTATCTCTCGAGCGACGTCGTCAGCGGCCTGGCCCAGGTGACGGCGCTCTACCTGCTGACTCTGGCGGCGCTGTTTCTGCTGGAATACGCCCAGACCTACTACATGCAAATGGTCGGCCAGCGCGCCATGTACGACCTGCGCATGGACCTGTTCCGGCATCTCCACCGCCTGCCGATCCAGTTCTTTGACCGCAACCCGGTCGGCCGCCTGCTGACGCGCGTCACGACGGATGTGGACGTGCTGAACGAGATGTTCACCTCCGGCGTGGTGGCGATCTTCGGCGACTTCTTCTCCCTGCTGTTCATCGTGGTCGTCATGTTGCAGATGGACTGGAAGCTGGCGCTGGCCACCTTCGCCGTGCTGCCGTTCATCGTGCTGGCCACCATGCTCTTCCGGCGTGTGGTGCGGGAATGCTACCGGCGGCAGCGGGTGGCAATCGCCCGGATCAACGCGCATCTGGCGGAGCACATCACCGGAATGAACGTGGTGCAGCTCTTTAACCGGGAAGAAAAAAGCTTCCGGGAGTTTGACCGCATTAACACCCTCCACAAGCAGGCCTACCTGGATTCGGTGCGAGCGCACTCGCTGTTTTACCCCGCCGTCGAGGTGCTGAGCTCCATCGCGGTGGCCTTGATTCTCTGGTACGGCGGCCAGCGGGTGCTCGGCTCGACGCTGACCATCGGCGTCCTGGCCGCCTTCATTCAATACGCCCAGCGCTTTTTCCGGCCCATTCAGGACCTGAGCGAAAAGTACAACATCCTGCAAAGCGCCATGGCCAGTTCCGAGCGCATCTTTAAGCTCCTCGACACCCCCGTGACGATCGAGTCCCCCGCGAAGCCGCTGCTCCCGGCAGCGGACAGCCCGGCCCGGGGACGGATTGAATTCCGCGATGTCTGGTTTGCCTATGAAGACCAGCAGTGGGTGCTCCAGGACATCCATCTCACGGTCGAGCCGGGCGAAACCATCGCGATTGTGGGTCATACGGGCGCGGGAAAGACAACCCTGACCAGCCTGCTGCTGCGCTTCTACGACGTGCAGCGCGGCCAGGTGCTGGTGGACGGCATCGACGTCCGGCAGTGGGACGTGCAGGCGCTGCGCCGCCGCTTCGGCGTGGTGTTGCAGGACCCCTACCTGTTTTCCGGCACGATCGAGAGCAACATCCGGCTGGGAACGGAGTCGATTTCCCTCGAGGACGTGGAAGACGCCATCGAAGAAGTGAACCTGCACGAGTTCGTTCGCTCCCTGCCCCGGGGCCATCAGGAGGAAGTGCGCGAGCGCGGCAGTTCGCTCTCGGTGGGCCAGAAGCAGCTCATCAGCTTTGCGCGCGCGTTGGCCCACGATCCGGAGGTGCTGATCCTCGATGAGGCCACGTCCAGCGTCGATACCGAGACGGAATTCCGCATCCGGGACGCGCTCCAGCGCATGGTCGAAGGGCGCACTTCGCTCATCATCGCGCACCGGCTGTCCACCATTCAGCGCGCCGACCGCATCGTGGTCCTGCACAAAGGACGCATTCGCGAAGTCGGCACGCATCAGGAACTGCTGGCCGCGCGGGGCATTTATTGGAAGCTCTACCAGTTGCAGTACCAGGATCAGGAGATCGCCATCCCCGCCGACGATTAGGGCGCGCTTGCCCGGGAGGAAAACGTATGCTGCGACGGTTCGCTGGCTTGCTGCTGCTCGGCGCCTTCAGCGGCGCTGTGCTGCCCCTGGCGAATCCCGTTCCGGCTGCCGGGGAGCACCGTTCCCCAGCGGCCGGCCAACGGGAGAAGCGCGTTTACACCAACGATGATTTTCCGGTTGCCACGGCCCCGCGCGCCGAGGATGCAAGCAGCGCGGCCAAGGCTGCGGCCGGGACCGCCGGCGGAGAACGCGTCGCCCCCTTCGTGCCCACGCCCATGGAAGTGGTGGACCGGATGCTGGAGATGGCGCGCACGACCTCGAAGGATGTGGTCTACGACCTCGGCTCGGGAGATGGGCGCATCGTCCTGCGGGCGGCGGAAAAGTTCGGCGCGCGGGGGGTCGGCGTCGAATTGGAACATCGGCTGGCCGCGGAATCGGCCGAGACGGCCAGGCAACGGAAGCTGGATCACCAGGTCCGAATCATCGAAGGCGATTTGTTCCAAACCGATCTCACCCCCGCCAGCGTCGTCACCGTCTATCTGCTGCTGAGCACCAACGACCGGCTGCGCCCGCTGCTGGAGAAGCAATTGCGGCCCGGAGCGCGCGTGGTCGCTCATGACCTGCGCATCCCCGGCTGGATGGCGGCGCGCGAGGAAACGGTGTATGTGGGAACGGTTCTTCACACCGTTTACCTGTATGAAATTCCCGGAGCGTTTGAGAAGCGGATTCCCCGCTGACGCGGCCGGCCACCGCGCCGCCCGGCTAGCGGGCCTGCGAATCGGGCGGCGGGGAAGCGGGATTCACGGGAATGAGGATCCAACCGACGAGGTAGGCCAGCAGGAGCGGCAATAAGCCGGTCGCGACGCCAACGAAGACCGCCGCCAGCCGCAGCAGCGTGGGGTCGATCTGAAAGAGTTCGCCCAGCCCGCCAAAGATGCCGGCAACCTTTTTATCCGTCCGGGACCGGTAAACACGCTTCATGCCGGTTGCCGTTCGCGGAGCGAGGGGGCGCGTCGCGAGTAGATGGAATCGCGCTCCATGGGAAGAAATCCAGCCCGGCGGATGGCAGCGCGCAAGGCTTCTTCGCCTGCCGCCAGGCTGTCCGGCGCGCCCGCCACGACATTTTCCTCCAGCACTACGCTGCCCGCGTCATTGGCGCCGAAATCGAGCGCCCGCGCGCCGGTTTCCAGCCCCACTGTCAACCAGGACGCCTGCACATTCTCGATGTTGTCCAGATAGACGCGGGCCAGCGCCTGCATCCGCAAATATTCTTCGTCGGAGGGCTTTTCTTTCGGCAGAATCGAGGGGTGCTGGCGGCCCGTCTGGTAGGGCCAGACGATGAACGCCGCAAACCCGCCGGTTTCCTCCTGCAACTCCCGCAGCCGGTCGAGGTGATTGAGCCGGTGTTCCAGGGTCTCGCCGAAGCCAAAGACCATCGTCGCCGTGGTGCGCAATCCCAGCCGGTGCGCGGTGCGATGCACGGCCAGCCATTGCGCGGTGTTGATTTTCAGCGGGCTGATGCGGTGGCGCACTTCGTCGTCGAGGATCTCGGCCCCGGCGCCGGGAATGGAATCCAGCCCCGCGTCGCGCAGCCGCGCAATGGCTTCCTCCAGCGAGATCCCGGAGACGGCCGCCAGGTTATGAATTTCGGAGGCAGAAAAGCTGTGCAGCCAGACGTTGAAGCGGGATTTGACTTTTCGCAAGAGCGCCTCGTAGTAGTCGATCGTCAGCTCGGGATGATCGCCGCCCTGAATCAGAATGCCGCTGGCGCCGCGCTGCATGGCCTCCCCGATTTTCTCCAGAATCTGTTCGTCAGAAAGCAGATACCCCTCGCTGTTTCCCGGAGCCCGGTAAAACGAACAGAACGAGCAATAGGCATTGCAGATGTTGGTGTAATTCACCGTGCGCTGGATGGAGTACGTCACAATCCGGTCCGGGTGCTTGGCATAGCGCACCGCCGAAGCAGCGCGGCTCAGCGCCGGCAGATCCGCCGCGTACAATTCCCTGGCCTGCTCGCGCGTGATCCGGTTCCCGGTCATACGTCTTCCCCCGGAGGGACAGACGGCCCCCTGCCGCATCCTACCCGATCCGCATCTTTCTGGCAACGCGCCGGAGCGGCTGCGCGGTTTTCTTGACAACACTACGGCGCCAGTTGTGTCCGAATCTGCGATGCCAGGGCGGCAAAGACGGCATCGGCAGGGTTCGGCCGGCCGGCGGGGTGGTAGGCCAGCACGAACAACGGCGCAACGCCCAGTTTCCGAAGCGTTTCCTCGTTGGTGGCCACCGCCGGAGTGGTGTCGCTGGCGGGATGGTTCAGGATCACGCCCAGCGTTGGCAGTCCCGCCGCGCGCAGGTATTCGAGCGTCAGCAGCGTGTGGTTCAGAACGCCCAGCCGGGAGGCCGCCACCACCAGCACGGGCAGACGCAAACGGCGAGCCAGATCGCCGAAGTGAAACTGCTCGTTCAGGGGAACCAGGATGCCTCCCGCCGTCTCGACCACCACCAGATCGTGCGCCGCGGCGAGCCGCTCAAACTGCCGCACCAGGAACGCGGGATCGATTTCCGCTTCGCGCTGCGCCGCCACCCACGGAGCCACCGGCAAGGAGAAGCGATACGGACAAATGACTTCCAGCGGCGCACCGCTTCCGGCCGCCTCCCGCAACCGGACCGCGTCGGCGGGAATCAGCTCTCCGCTGTGCGCATCCGTCTCGCAGCCGGTTTCCGCCGGCTTGAAGGGGGCGACACGCAGGCCCTGGCTTCGCAGAGCCGCCAGCAGGCCGCAGCCGACGAACGTCTTGCCGACGCCGGTGTCCGTTCCGGTAACCAGAATTCCCCGCCCCGCCATCGCTGCTTACCTGCGGCCGGTCGCTGCGGCAATGGAGTCAGCAACCACTTGAACCAGGTTCTGCAATTCGTCGTGGGTGGTGGATAGCGGCGGCATCAGGACAATCACGTCGCCGAGCGGGCGGAGGATCACCCCGCGCTGGCGCGCTTGCAGGATGACCTGCTTGCCGATGCGCCGGCCTGCCGCAAACGGCTTGTGCGCCGCCGCATCGTCGGCCAGCTCGATTCCAGCCATCAATCCCCATTGGCGGATGTCGGAGACATGCGGAAGCTCGGCGATCGGGCGCAGCAGTTCCTCCAGGTGCCGGGCGAGCGATTGAACATGGCTCAGCACGGCATCCGTTTCAAAGACGCGGAGCGAAGCCAACGCGGCCGCGCAGGCCACCGGGTTGCCGGTATAGGTGTGGCCGTGAAAGAAGGTCTTGTATTCTTCGTATTCGCCAAGGTAGGCGTTGAAGATCTCCGCCGTGGCCAGGGTCGCCGCCAGAGGCAGCGTCCCGCCCGTGAGGCCTTTGCCCAAGCACAGCAGGTCGGGGGAGACGCCGGCATGTTGGCAGGCAAACATTTTTCCGGTGCGGCCAAATCCAACGGCAACTTCGTCCGCAATGAAGAGGATATTATTCTCAGCACACAGCCGGCGGACGCCCGCCAGATAGGCCGCCGGATGCACCCACATGCCGGCCGCGCCCTGCATGAGGGGTTCCATGATGACCGCCGCGATTCGCTTGCGGTCCCGGGAAAGGACTTGCGCGGCTTCCTCCAGCGCGTGTTGCAGCGCCGCCGCGGGCGATTCGCGGCGATAGTAGCGATAGACGTGCGGCGGGGTAATCTTCAGGCAGGGGAACAGCAACGGGCGGTACAGCCGGTCAAACGGCTCCGAGTAGCCGACGCTCATGGCCCCGACCGTGTCGCCATGATAGCCCTCCGTCAGGCTCACGAACCAATCGCGCCCCGGCTCGCCCCGCAGTTGCCAGTAGCCGAAGGCCATCTTCAGGGCGATCTCAACCGCCGTAGCGCCGGAGTCCGAATAGAAGACGCGCTCCAGCCCGGCCGGAGCGATCTCGACCAGGCGGCGGCCCAGTTCCGCCGCCGGAGGATGCGTCAAGCCGAGCAGCGTCGAGTGGGTCAACCGGGCGGCTTGCTCGCGGATGGCTTCCACAATTTCGGGGCGGCCGTGCCCATGCACGTTGCACCACAGCGAGGAGACG
>DATMAF010000148.1:0-4485 GCA_035560315.1 Terriglobia bacterium
TGCAGCCGCAAACAGGCCTCAAAACTTCCTGCAAAGGCATGTTGGTTCTGTGCTAGAATCCAGGCCGCAGCCTTGAGCAATCCGAGAGAGATGCGGGGCTGGGGGTGTGTCAGGCTGCCGTCGCAGCACAGTTGCATTCCACGACCTGGGTAACGGGGATCAGGGGATCCATTTCTATCAGGAGGTGCGCGGATGAAATCGCGGACAACGATTTGGACGGCGCTGATCCTTTGCGCCCTGTGGCCGGCGCCCGCGCTGCTCTGGGGGCAGGCGCCGAGCTACATCTTTCACAACGGCAAAATTCTGACCGTGGATAACAACTTCTCAACCGCCCAGGCAGTGGCCGTCACCGGCAACCAGATCACGGCCGTAGGAACCGACGCGGCGGTGCTTCCGCTGGCCGGCAACAGCACGGTGAAGGTCGACCTGAAGGGGCGCACGATGATTCCGGGGCTGATTGACACCCATCGCCACATGTACAGCTATGCGGAAGGCGCCTACGGCCGCCTGCTGGACCCCAACCAGCGGCGGCGCTATCCGCTGAACTGGAACGCCGTGAGAACCAAGTCGGACCTGCTAAACCAGATTCGCGGTTTGATCGAACGCTACCGGCTGCCGAACGGCACCTGGATGTACTTTACCGGCGGGCCGGGCACGCTGGAACGGACGAAGATTCTGTATGACGAGCTGACCGCCGACGATTTGCACACCGTTTCGCCGAATCACCCCATCGCCATGGGCCTGGGCATCCCGGACTTCAATGGCTTCATGGTCAACAAGTATGCGCTCGATCTGCTGATGTCCAAGCACGGCGCCTTCATCCGCAAGTACGGGCGCTTCTGGATCAACTCCGCGGGCGAGCCCGACGGCCATCTGGAGCCTCCCGCCAGCCGTCTGGTTACGCCGTTCACCTATGACCGCAAGCCGGAAGACCTGGCCGTGATGTACAAGCCCGATCTGGAGGAGATGAACTCCATGGGCATCACCACCGTGGCCTCCCGGCTGCCGCAGGACACCCGCGCTGCCTACGAGTGGCTGCGGGCGCGCAACAGCCTGACGGTGCGGATCGGCCAGGGTGTGATCGAGGCCTTCGGCAATATCGATGATCCGATGCGAGGGCTGGCGGATTACAAAGCCAAGGTCGGTGCCGGCGACGACACCATCTGGGTGACCGGCGTTGGCCCCACGGCGATCGACGGCTCCACCACGCGCGCCTGCACCGATCAGAAGCGCGTCGGCGGCGCCTACGGCATGCTGGACAGCTGGTTCCCGGTGGGCCAGTGCCATACCGACATCGAGTATCGCGGCTCGCCCAAGCGGGCCGGCCCGATCTCCGGCAACTACTACCGGGAGTGGATCTACGCCAGCGCCGAGCACGGCATCCGCTTCGCCAATGTGCATGTGGCCGGCGACCGCGCGGTGGGCAACATGCTGAACTTCGTCGAGGAGATTCAGCGCACCAAGGGACCGCAGGCCACCAAGGGCTGGGCGCTGGACCACTGTGACATGGTCAACCCCAAGGACTTCCCCCGCATCGCCAAGACCGGCCTGATCATGAGCTGCTACATTCGCATCGACCTCGATGACATGGCGCAGTCCTACGGCGAGCAGATCGCGCACACCTTCCATGCCCCGGTCGCAAGCATGCTCAAGGCGGGCGGCAAGGTGGTCATGGAGACTGACCGCAACAGCTACATCTGGGAGGACATGGAGACCTTCGTTACCCGCAAGGATGAAAACACGGGCAAGGTGTGGGGCCCCCAGGAGCGCGTGGATCACCCCACCATCCTGAAGATGAACACCAGTTGGGCCGCCGAGTACGTGCTGAAGCCGGACAAGCTGGGCAGCATCGAGAAAGGGAAGCTGGCGGATCTGGTGGTGCTCGACAAGGATTTCCTGACCATTCCTTCCGAACAGATCAGCGACCTCCAGCCGATGCTCACGATGATGGACGGGAAAGTGGTGTTCGTCCACACCGACTTTGCCCGCGAGAACAACTTCCGTCCGGGCGGCTCGCTGGTTTCAACCTACCAGGATCTGAAAGCCCGGAGGCCGCCCGCGCTGACCTCGGCGGAGACCGCCGGCGGCGGTTAGCCCGGCCTGTCGGTGCAACGTTCGATCCACCAGGGGAGGCGGCCCCGCCTCCCCGTTTTGTTTTGCGCCCTCCTCCGGAGATGCTTGTTGGGGAAGTGCGCTTGTGGTAGAGTGGCCCCCAGCAATCGCTAAGCCCATGCCAAGCGAGGACAACACCAAGGACTTGTTACTTTGTTACTCCCTGGGGCCGGGAGCAAGCCGGATGCTGGCGCATCGGGATGGGCCGACGCAATCCATTCACCCCTGCGGTGAGCGGGGACTTTCCGGGGCTGGGGGATTGAGCAAGGAACAGGAGGAATTGGCATGAAATCATCGTGGAAGTTTGTAATCCTGGTCGCGGCCGCTGGCATGGTTCTGACGGGGCCGGCACGCCTGGTGGCGCAGGCGCCCAACCTGATCCTGCACAACGGGAAGATTCTGACGGTGGATAAGAACTTTGCCATTGTGCAGGCCATCGCCGTCACCGGCAACCAGATCAGCGCCACCGGGACGGATCAGGCGGTGCTGGCGCTGGCCGGTCCCGGCACCCAGAAGATCGATCTGAAAGGGCGCACCGTGATTCCAGGGATCATCGACACCCACCGCCACATGTATGGCGCCGCCGAGGGGGCGTACGGAGGCACGCTGAGCGATGACGACCTGCGCCGCTATCCGGTCTCCTGGGCGGGAGTCAGAACCAAAGAGGATGTGCTCAACCAAATCCGCGGCGTGATGACCAAGTACAAAGCGCAGTTCACGCCCGGCCGCTGGATTTATATGAACAACCGGGTGAGCTTCATGGGCGAGGGAGATGAAAACTCCGCCAACTTCGCCAAGATTCTCTACGACGAGCTGAACCAGTGGGAACTCGATAAAGTCACCCCCGACAACCCGGTGCTGATGTCGCTGGGCATCCCGGATTTCAACGGCTTCCTGGCCAACAAGAAGGCCATGGACTGGCTGATGGCCAACCACGGGGACTTCGTGCGCCAGAACGGCCGCTACTGGATTGACAGCCAAGGCCGGCCCGACGGACACCTGGAGCCGCCCGCCAGCCGCCTGGTGTTGCCCTTCACCTATGATCGCAAACCCGAGGTGCTGGCGCCGCTCTATGAGAAAAACATGCAGGAACATCTGGCCATGGGCATGACCGCCATTTCCACGCGCCTGCCCAAGGACAGTCTGGCGGCCTATCAGTTGCTGGAGCGGCAGGGCAAGCTGAACTGGCGCATTGGCTATGGGGACATCGAAACCTTCGGCAACACCGACCTGTCCCGCAGCGACCTGAAAGCCATGGCCGCCAAGATTGGCCAGGGCACGGACCGCATCTGGATGACCGGCATGGGGCCGACCGCCATTGATGGCGTCACCAGCCGCGCTTGCACGGATCTCAAGCGCACCGGCGATCTGACGCCCATTGATAGTTGGTATCCGATGGGCCAGTGCCATACCGACATCGAATACCGCGGCTCCCCCAAGCGCGCCGCCCCGATTTCCAAGAATTACTATGGCGACTGGGTGCTGGCCAGCGGCCGCGACCGGCTACGGTTTGCCAACGTGCACGTGGCCGGCGACCGCGCCACCGGCAACATGCTGAACTACATCGAGCAACTCCAGAAGCAGTACGGGCCGGACGCCACCAAGGATTGGGGCCTGGATCACTGCGATATGGTCAACCCCAAAGATTTTGAGCGGATCGCCCGGACCAAGGTGTTCATGAGCTGCTATGTGCTGCACTCCGTCAACGGCTCGCGCCTGATCGCGCAGGCGTATGGAGAACAGGTGGCCCACACCTATCCGAGTCCCCTCAAGAGCATGTTGAAGGCGGGCGCGCGCGTGGTGCTGGAGTCCGACAGCGCCTCCTACATCTGGGACGACTTCGAGGCGGCGGTGACCCGCAAGGATCGCACCGGCAAAGTCTGGGCGCCGCAGGAGCGCGTCACGCCGGAAGAGGCCCTCAAGATGTTCACCATCTGGGCGGCCGAGTACGTCCTGAAGGCGGACAAGATCGGCTCGCTCGAAAAGGGCAAGCTGGCCGACATCGTGGTGCTCGACAAGGACTACCTCACCATCCCTGGCGATGACATCGGCAGCATCCAGCCGCAGCTCGTCGTATTCGACGGCAAGATCGTTCACGTCCATACCGACTTTGCCAACGAATACAACTTGCGGCCGGCGGGCGCGGTCATCGCCAGCTACGCCGATCTGGTGAAGCGGCGGACCCCCCGCGCCGGGGTTTCCACCGGCGGGTAACGCTCCGACGGCCACGGGACGCCGCGGCCGGCGCGGTTTCGCAAGCGCACCCTGGGGCGCTGCTTGCTGCGCCCCAGGGTGTTATGTTGATGTCCCAAATTCCTTGAAACCGGATCGCCTCGGACGGCGTAGGTCTCAGGGGATTGGGGGGGGAGGGAC
>DATMAF010000149.1:0-5834 GCA_035560315.1 Terriglobia bacterium
GGTGGTGGCGGCGGCGGCCTGCTGCAACTCCTCCAGCCGCTCCGGAACCCAGGCAGCAAAGCCCTCCGCGGCCGCCACGCTGTCGAAAAAGAAGCTGGGGGAAATCTGATTCTCGTCCGCCTGAATCACCGTCTCGACGCCGCCGGCGCGCGTGAGCGCCACCATGCCCCGCTCGTAGCTGCGGATCAGCGCCCCCTCGGTGGAGGCCATCGGAACATAGAACAGCCCTTCGGCATAGCGGCCGTGCACCAGCACCGGACCGGCCACCCCGAGAGGCACCTGCGCCACCCCGATCGGGTTCTCAATGTTGCCGCGCAGTTGTTCGGGATCGAACGAGAGGCTGCCGATGTGTTTCAGCGAGACAGCGGTCTTGGCCTCCAGCCAGGCGCGCCGCTGGGCTACGCGCTCCCGGTCGTAGCCCTGATCCTTCAGGCGCGGCAACAGGTCGGACGGGGTCAGTTCGCTGCGCAGAGCGTCCCGGTCGTGGTGTGATCCGGTGGAGGGTGCTCGTTCTTGCGCTTTGTTTTTTGTTTTCACGGGCACCGCAAAGAACCTCTACTGGTTCCATCGCCGCAAAACCATGGCGGCGTTGTTGCCGTCGCAACTGAAGGCGTTGACGAGCGCGTATTCGCCATGGATGGCCTGCGGTTTGCAGGACAGCCGGACGCCTTCCGCCCCCCGCTCGGGGAGGCCCGGAGTGGGCGACAGGCATTGCTTCTGCAATGCCAGCGCCGCGATCAACGCCGCCGTGGCGCCCGCGGCCCCCAGCGATTCCCCCAGCGCGGCCTTCGGAGCACACACCGGCACCTCGGCGAATCGCGGCCCGAAAACGTTCCGCAATGCGCGTGCCTCCATCGCATCGCCGGCGCGGCTGCCGCTGGCGCTGGAGACAAAACAGGCCACTTGCCCTGGCGCGATCCCGGCGTCTTGCAGCGCCCCGCGGATGGCGGCCGTCGCCCCGGCGGCCTCGATATCATAGGCATTCGTGCTATGGGCGTCATGGGCGCAACCGAAACCAACCAGTTCGGCCCACGGTTGTGCGCCGCGCTGCCGGGCGCCCTCCGCGGTTTCCAGAACCAGCAGCGTGGCGCCTTCTCCCAGCACCGCTCCGTCGCGCGTCGCCGCAAAAGGACGGGCAGCGCCCGCCGCCGAGAGAATGCCGTTTTTCTGAAAGCCGAGGAAGGCCTCCTCGCTCAACTCCTCCGCCCCGCCGGCCAGCAGCAGGCGGGCGCGGCCCAGGCGCAGAAACTCGGCGGCATAGTGCAGGGCGTAGAGCCCCGAGGCCAGGCCGCAGCAGATGGTGGAGTTGATCCCCCCCAGCTTGAACTTGATCGCGGTCTGGCCGGCCGCGGAATTGATGACGGTGTTTGGAAAGTCCATCGGATTGACCAGATTCGGGCCATCCTCCAGGCCGCTCCAGTCAAACGAGGTGATGCTATGGATGCTGCCGAACATCGTCCCGCAGACCAGGCCCATCTCCGGATCGGCCTCCGGCGATTCGGCGGGCGACAGACCGGATCCGCTCAAGGCCATCTGCGCCGCCACGCACAGCAGCCGCGCGGTGCGGTCGAGCACGCGAAGGCCTTTGTTGCCAAGCCACTGCTGCGGCGTAAAATCGCGAATCTCGGCGACGACCGCGGGCGGCGGAACCGCTTCCGCCAGCAACTGGCTGGAAACCATCCCGGAGGCGCCAGCATAGAGCGCCCGTTCAAAGTCCGCCAGGCCCGCCCCGATGGGCGAAATCACGCCGGCGCCGGTGATGACGATGTGCGAGTCCATGGCTTGTCTCGTCTGCGCCTGCTACGAACATTTCGCCAGGCACAGGGAAGCGTTGTTGCCTCCAAAGGCGTAGGCGTTGTTCAGCACCAGGCGTGGGTTCAACTGCCGCGCGGTGTTGGGAACGTAGTCCAGGTCGCACTCCGGGTCGGGCTCCTCGTAGTTAATGGTGGGAGGAACCATGCCGGTGTGCAGGGCCAGAGCGCAGGCGGCGGCCTCGATGGCGCTGGCCGCTCCCATGGTGTGGCCCACCATCGATTTGATGGAACTGATGGGAATGTTCCCGGCGCGCGCGCCAAACAGCGAGCGCACGGCGATCGACTCGGCCCGGTCGTTGGTGGGCGTGCCGGTGCCGTGGGCGCTGATGTAGTCCACGTCCTCAATCCCCCGTCCGCTGTCTTTCAGGGCGCGCGCCATGGCCCGCACCGCGCCTTCTCCCTGTGGATGCGCCGCGGTCATATGATGGGCGTCGCAACTGATGCCATAGCCCAGGATTTCCGCGTAAATAGTTGCCCCCCGCGCGCGGGCGGCCTCCGCCTCCTCGAGCACCAGCACCGCGGCCCCCTCGCCCGGCACCATGCCCTGGCGGTTCTTGTCGAAGGGCTGGCAGCGCTCCTTGGCGATGGCCCCCAGGCGCGCAAAGCCCATGTAGGTGATGCGGGAAAAGGCGTCGGCCCCTCCGGCCAGCATGACGTCGGCGCGGCCCAGCCGGATCAGATCCGTCGCGTAGCCGATGGCGTAGTTGCCGGCGGCGCAGGCGGTGGGAATCATCAGCACGGGGCCGCGCAAGTTCAGCTCGATGGCGACGTTGGAGGGAATGACGTTGCAGGGATATTTGGGAAAGATCTCCGCGGGGATGGCTTGCCTGCCCTGCTCCTTGCGAACATCGTTGTAGCGCTCGACGAAGTACGGCTCGCCCGAAGTGGTCCCCATCGAAACGCCGGCGCGCCGGGAATCGAGCGTCCCCAGGTTGAGACCAGAATCCTCCACCGCCATGCGCGCCGCCGCCACGGCGAATTGCGAGGAGCGGCCCAGGGCATCGACGGGTTGTTTGCGGATGTAGGGAGCCGGATCGAATCCCTTGACCTCAGCGCCGAGATGAACCGGGAAGGCGGAGGTGTCAAAGGACCGCACCGGCCCGATGCCGGAGCAGCCTGCCAGCAGCGCCTCCCAGGAGGCGCGCCAGCCGAGCCCGACGGGCGTAATTAAGCCCAGTCCTGTAACAACGACTCGTCTCATGCCTTCACCCAAGGGGGATGACTGCCGATGCGTCCTGCGGGAAGGATGGCTAGGCGCCGGGCAGGTGCTGCATCACGACAGCGACCGCGTCCTTCACATTTTTGATATTGCGGAACTCTTCTTCGGGGATATGGATTTTATACTTCTTGTCCATGGCCACCAGCATCTCGATGGCCATGAGGGAATCAATCCCCAGGTCTTCAATAAAAAGCGCCGTATCGGAAATCTCTTCGGGCGCGCGCTCGGTGATCTCAGCGACCAGCTTGATGACTTCGGCGCGAATTTCGGCGGCCTTCATTTGCTTCTGTTCGGTGGTGCTCATCTGCTCATCCTGCTCTCCGGGGGAATGGGAATCTGTTCGGCCGATACCGCCCAGCCTGCCTTACGACGCCGGCTTCCAGCTGGCGATGATGCCTTTGCCCTGCTCGATGACAACGCCCTGATTCACCGGCACGTTGGTCAGTCTCTGCTTCTGCCCTCCGGGCCATTCAATTTCGAGCGAGCGTACCATTGTATCCCTGCCCAGCCCAAAAGTCAGCGCATGGTCGCTGTCCGAGCAGTAGCTGGAGCCGCTGCGGACCATGTTCCACTGCTTGCCGGAAGGGGATTCGACGCGAACCACCGCCCCCAGGCCGTCGCGGTTTGCCTGCGTCCCGACGGTGCGAACCGAGAGCCAGTTGTTCCGGTTGCCGCCATCGTTGCGGAACAGAAGAGCCGGGCCGCCGTTGGTGGTGACCAGGATGTCCAGGTCGCCGTCGCGGTCGTAGTCGCCGTAGGCCGCTCCGCGCGCCACCCGGGGGGCGCTGAACGCCGCCCCCATCCGGGCCGTTACTTCTTCAAACTTGCCCTTCCCGAGATTGCGGAACAGATGCGGCGGCTGCGCAAACTTGACCTTGGGCTGCACGCGTTCGATCTCCTCCTCGATGTGCCCGTTGGCCACATAAATGTCCAGCAGGCCGTCCAAATCGTAATCGAAGAAGAAGGTGCCGAAGGCCAGCGTCAGCAGGCTGGCCCGGCCCACGGTGCTCATGGGCGCCTCGTCCACGAACAGGCCGCCGCCTTCGTTGTGATACAGCCCCAGCATCTGGTTGGAAAAGTTTCCGACCACCAGCGACGGCCTTCCGGTGCCGGAGTAATCCGCGGCGTCCACGCCCATGGCCCCGCGCGCGATGCCATCTTCGCCAAAGGCCACCCCCGCGACCAGGCCTTCATCGGTGAAGGTGCCGTTCTTGTTGTTGCGATAGAGCTTGTTGGGCTGGGTGTCGTTGGCCACGAACAGGTCGACCCAGCCGTCGCCGTTATAGTCCAGAACGGCCACGCCCAGGGCCTTGCTGGTGGGGTCGTTGACGCCGGCCTTGGCGCTGGCATCCTCGAACTTGCCGCCGCCCAGGTTGCGATACAGCTTCGAGGAGGTACCCTTGTAAGACTCCGGCGTGCAATAGGACTTGGTCGCCCCGTCGAGCGAGCACCACAGGTCATTCTTCTGGCTCCACTGCACATAGTTGGCCACGAACAGGTCGATTTTGCCGTCGCGGTCATAGTCCAGCCAGGCGGCGCTGGTGCCGAAGTTGGCGTTGTTGATCCCAGCCTGCTTGGTCACATCGCGAAACTTGCCGCCGCCTTCATTATGGTAGAGACGGTCGCCTTCGAGCGCCGTCAGGTAGAGATCCTGCCGGCCGTCGTTGTCATAATCACCAATGGCCACGCCCATGCCATACAGTTCCACATCCAGGCCGCTCCCGGCGGTGATGTCGGTGAAGCCGCCCTTCTGATTGTTGCGATACAGGGCCGGGAGCGATTTGCGGCCCCCAGGGGTCCAGCTTCTGCTGTTGACCAGGAAGAGGTCCAGCCAGCCGTCGCCGTCGGCGTCCAAGAAGGCGCCCCCCGAACCGAGTGTCTCCGGCAGATATTTTTTGCCGGCCTTCCCGGCGTTGTGGGTGAACTTGATGCCCGCAGCCGCCGTCACATCGCTGAAGGTGACGCTGGTTTGCGCCATGGCTTGGAAAGCCAGAGTAAATCCCATCAATACCGCCAGGATCCGGTTCTTCATCGCGCCTCCAGGGCGGCCAGGGACGGCTCCTTGGCGGCTTCACCGACCGGTGCCGCAGCGGCTTCCGCCGGGGGCGCTTTCGCCGGATTGTGGAGCGGATCGGCGGCCTGCTGCGGGGCTTTGGTGGGCGGAGCGGCCGGCCGAGGCCTCAGCGGCAACGGCACGCTCACGTGGTCGTGAATCGGCTGCCGCTCGTTGTTGTCCTCCGGCGAGAGCATGCGCGGCTTGGCGGTGATGGCCTGCGCCGACTCCTCGGCCTTGAAACGCAGGAACAACTTCTGCTCGCGCGCCGCGTTCTCGTGGTCGCCCAAGCCGCGATAGGCGAGCATCAGGGTGTAGTGCATCTGGAGGTCTTCCGGGTCCACCTGGCCAACCCGTTTCAACACCTCCACGGCTTCCGCATATTGCCGCTTCAGGAACAGGATGCGGCCCATCTGGTTCAGCACCACGCGGTCGCGCGGGAAGCGCGCAGCGGCAGCCCGCAAGGATTCGAGCGCGCCGTCGTAGTCCCCCGCCGCCTTCTGGATCTGGGACTTGAAGAAGTGCGCCGAGGCCAGGTTGGGATTCAGCTCCAGCGCCTTGTCCACAAAGGGCCGGGCGGCTTCCGTCTCGCCCTCCTGTATCTTGGCGCGGGCCACGTTGACCCAGCCCTCGGCATACTCCGGCTCGGCTTCTGTAACGCGCAGAAAAGCGTACTCGGCCCCCTTGAGGTCCCCTTGCAGCAGCAGGCCGATGCCCCAGTCGTTCCATCGTTCTCGGAACTCCTTGG
>DATMAF010000150.1:0-5721 GCA_035560315.1 Terriglobia bacterium
ATGTCGCCTTCGGCGGGCAACCCCCGCACGGCATAGAGAATTGCCAATGCCGCCACGGCGGCTGCGGACGCCACCCCCGCGGCGAAGTACGTGCCCCGGCGCACCCACGCGCCGCCTTCGGCGATGGCCGCTCCGACCAGCAGGGCGAGGGCCGGATAGATCGGCACAGTGTAATACTCCTGCGAGGTCGAGAAGGAAAAAAACAGCAGCAGAAACCCGGCCCAGCAGAGGGACAGCAGACGCAGGCGTCCGGCGCGGTCTCGCGGACGATAAGACAGTCTCGCTGCCGCCGGGAAATAGGCGCTCCAGGGAAACAGCCAGACCAGGTGCAGCAGCCAGAAGGAGGCCAGCGGGACGGTGTTGTAGTCGCGCGGGTAGCGCAGGTTCAGGTAGCGCAGCAGATGCTCGTTGATGAAGAACATCCAGAAGAAGCCGCGATACTGGCCCGGCTCGCTGCGCAGCGTGAAGTCGAAGTAGGGCGGGTTGGCGAGCGTGGCCAGCACGTACCACGGCGCGGCCACCAGCAGCATCGCGGAGATGACGTAGAGCGGCCGGAAGCGCCGCCACGCATGGCCGGAGAAAAGCTGCCGCGTCAGCAACAGATAGAAGAACACTGCCCCGCCCGGCGCGACCACCCCCATCAGTCCTTTGAGCAGCAGGCCCGCGCCAAGAGAGGTTCCAATCAGAATGGCCCACCAGCGGGGGCGTGCCTCTCCGCCTTCCAGCAGGCGTAAAAAACCCCACAAGGACACAGCCGTTGTCAACGCCAGGATGGCTTCGGCGATGGACCAGCGCGTGAAGAGAAAGAGGCCAACCGAAGTGGCGAGCGCCAGACCGGCGTACAGCCCCGCGAGAGGGGAAAAGGCCCAGGCCGCCAGGCGCGCCGTGATCCAGCAGAGCAGGACCGCCGCCAGCGCCAGCGGCAGCCGCGCCGCCCAGTCGTGGACGCCGAAGACTGCGAACGAGACCGCCTTGATCCAGTACATCATGGGCGGTTTGTCGAGATACTTGACGCCGTTCAGCCGGGGCGTAACCCAGTCGCCGGTCCGCAGCATGGTGCGGGCCGTGGCGGAATGGGCGGCGTCGACATCGTCCATGAGCGAAGGGGGGCTGGAGATGGTTCCGAGAAAGATCAGTGCCGCCACAACGAGGACAATGGCCTGGTAGCGGCGCGCGGCCAAGGCATGCAGGCGCTCCCCCGGCGGGGCGGTCGGGCGGTCGCCGGTAGTGCGAGAACGAGGCGGGCTCATCAGGATGGGTGAAGCCTCAGTATACACAACCGGACAGAGATTCTTTCCCGGGCCAACGCACATCCGCTGCCGCTGGCAGGCCGTGATACAATCGGGGAGGCTTCTTCTGAGCCCCCCGACGGGCGTCGCAGTGAGGCAGGCGTTATGCGTTACACCATCATGGTTCCGTTCTACAACGAACAGGACAACGTAACGGAGATGTACGCCCGCATCAAGTCGGCCGTCGAGGCCATCCCGGATGACTTCGAGTTTGTCTTTGTCGATGACGGCAGCACCGACCGCACCTTCGACATCCTGGAGCAGATCGCGGCGGTGGACAGCCGCGTAACGGTGGTGCGGCTGAGCCGCAACTACGGCCGCACCGACGCGCTGGCGGCCGGCTTCGAGCACGCCACCGGCGACTATGTGATCACCATGGATGGCGATCTCCAGCACGATCCCAATGACATTCCCCTGTTCCTGGAAAAGATTGACGAGGGTTACGACGTGGTCTGCGGCTGGCGCACCGAGCGGCCCGGCGACAGCGTGCTGGCCAAGCGCATTCCTTCGCGGGTTGCCAACTGGATTATGGCCAAGCTGAGCGGCGTGCCGATCCACGATTTTGGCGGCGGGTTCAAGGCCTGGCGGCGGGAGCTGATCCGGCAACTGCCGCTTTACGGCGAGATGCAGCGCTTCATCCCGGCGCTGGCCGCCGAGTACGGCGCCAAAATCTGCGAAGTTCCCATCCGGCTGTGCGAACGCCAGCACGGCAAGTCGCACTACGGACTGGGCCGCGTCTTTCCGGTCTTTTTCGATCTGATCACCATTCCCTTCCTGCTGCGCTATCTGTCGCGTCCGATGCACTTCTTTGGAAGCCTGGGGATGCTAGGCCTGGCCGGGGGGTTGGGCATCGCCTCGTGGCTGGCCGGCAAGAAGCTCCTGTTCGGCACCCACGTCATGACCGAGCACGGGCCGTTGATGCTCCTGGCCGCGGTGATGATCCTCGGCGGGCTGCAACTGTTCAGCATCGGCCTGCTCGGTGAACTGCTGGTGCGCTACTTCCATCAGCGGCTGGTGGGGGCCTGGAACCTCAAGGTGCTGACGCGCCGCCGCCGCCGCATCGGATCGTAGAAAAGAAGAAGACAGAAGTCAGGACTCGGAGTCAGAAGTAACGCGCCCCTTCCTGTTTCTAGGCATTCTTCTGAATTCCGGCGGCTTTACTTCCGACTCCTTGCCTCCGTGAGTTCTCCTGCAACATCCTGGGATCCGGCGCTGTAAGACCGCAAGCGCTCCTGCGTCTGCGCTGCGGTGCCGAGCTGATCAAGAGGCTCGCTCCCCCGGGCCGGCCGAGCGCCTTACTGATCTCGGCTGCGGCACCGGACATCGGACGCAGCGCAGTGCGTCGGCAGGGGCGCGGGTAATCGGCATCGACCGTTCGCTCGCCATGCTGGCCGAGGCGCTCAGAAACCATCCGACAGTTCTGCTGGTCGCGGGGGAACGCCACGCGCATGGCCTTTGCGCGGCTTTTCGACGCGGGGTTCTCAGATGCCGCGCTGCTTAAACGGCACGGCCTGCGCGTCCGGACCGCCGCGTGATTCGAGCGGCCCAGGCCGCTCGACGGCGGCGCGGAGGGCTTGCGGCTGTAGCTGGAGATGGTTGCGGAGGTCTCTCTCCGCATGGCGCCCGAGCATCGCAAGCCTCGGGTGCCGGTGGCGGAAGAAGCCTTGCGTCCCCCGCTACGCTCTGCCGGGATTGTTGAATTGCTCTAGCGAATCGGCAAACGTCCGCCGCGCTGGCTAGGCGATTCCTGTCGCTTCCGATGGTTCAGCGAGCCGCAGCAGCCACGGTTCTGATCTCACGGCGAGTGGGAAGATGCAGGAGGCCGTTTGCCCGTCAAATAGTACACGATGGGCACCGTCATGCGCGACAGCAGCAAGGAGGCGACCTCTCCCGCCATCAGCGCGATCGCCAAGCCTTGAAAAATGGGATCGAACAGGATGACCGCGGCCGCCACCACCACGGCCGCAGCCGTCAGCATCATCGGCCGGAAGCGCACCGCGCCGGCGTCGATGACAGCCTCCTCCAGCGGCATCCCCTGGCTTCGCCGCAGCTCGATGAAGTCCACCAGGATGATGGAATTGCGCACCACGATTCCGGCTCCGGCAATGAAGCCGATCATCGAGGTTGCCGTGAAGAACGCCCCCAGCAAACCATGCGCCGGCAGGATGCCCACCAGGGAAAAAGGAATCGCAATCAGGATCACCAGCGGCGTCAGGAAGGACTGGAACCAGCCAACCATCAGAATGTAGATCAGCACCAGCACCGCCGCAAAGGCCAATCCCAGATCGCGGAAGACCTCATAGGTAATATGCCACTCGCCATCCCACTTCATGGCATAGCGGTGGTCCAGGAAGGGCTGCCGGGCGGTGTACTGTTCGATGCGATAGCCTTCGGGGACGGCCAGGCGGTCAATGGCTGGCCCCATTTGCAGGATGGCGTACACCGGACTTTCCAGTTCCCCGGCCACATCGCCGGTGACGTAGACCACCGGCATCAGGTTTTTATGGTAGATGGTCTTGTCCGCGAGGGTCCGTTCCGGGCGGACCAGTTCGGAAAGGGCCACCAGATTGCCGGAGGTGCCCTTCACGCGCAGCGCCTGCAACTGTTCGAGGTCCGAGCGGCTGGCGCGGTCCAGGCGCAATAAGAGCGGCACGTCTTCGTTCGCCTGGTCATCATGCAGCAGTCCCACGGTGGCGCCGCCGGTTGCCAGCGCCACCGTCCGGGCAACCGCCTCCGCGGAGACGCCCGCCAGCGCCGCCTTCTCCTGGTCCACGCGCAGATTCACTTTTTCCTGATCGTCTTCCCGGTACCAATCCACATCCACCACGCCGGGCGTCGTTGCAAAGATTTCCCGGATACGCTGGGCCAGGGCCACCCGCCCGGCGTCGGACGGCCCGTAGACCTCGGCGACCAGGGTTTGCAGCACCGGCGGCCCGGGCGGCACCTCCGCCACTTTGATGTCGGCGCCGAATCGCTCCGCCACGGGCTGCAACTGCTGGCGGACGCGCTTGGCAATGTCGTGGCTCTGGAGCCGGCGCTCGGATTTGGGCAGCAGGTTGACCTGGATGTCCGCCATGTGGGATCCCTGCCGCAAATAGTAGTGGCGCACCAGTCCGTTGAAGTTAAACGGCGAAGCCGTGCCGGCGTAAATCTGGTAATTCACCACCTCAGGCTGGCGGCCGATGACATCGCCCAGGGCCTGCGCTGCGCGCGCGGTCTGTTCCAGCGGGGTGCCCTCGGGCAGGTCCACGATCACCTGGAACTCGCTCTTGTTGTCGAACGGGAGCATCTTCACCTTCACAAACCGCACAACCAGCAGCGCGCAAGCGGCCAGCAACAGCAAGACGGTGCCCGCCAGAAACAAGGCCCGCCAGCCGCGGGAGTGAATCAGCGGGCGCATTGCCTTGCGGTAGAGCAGCGTCAGGCGGTCTTCGGCCTCGCCGTGCGCGCTGCCGGAGTCGCGCCGCAGCAGCCGCACCGCCGCCCACGGCGTCACCACGAACGCGACCAGCAGGGAAAAGGCCATCGCCGCCGAAGCCCCGATGGGGATGGGCCGCATGTAGGGACCCATCAACCCGCCCACAAAGGCCATCGGCAGCAGCGCCGCCACCACCGCGAGCGTGGCCAGGATGGTGGGGTTGCCGACCTCCTCGACCGCTTCGATGGCCACCTCCGGCAGCGGCCGCTCGCGGTTTTCCGCCATGCGGGCATGCCGCGCGATGTTCTCCACCACCACGATGGCGTCGTCCACCAGGATGCCGATGGAAAAGATCAGCGCGAAAAGCGTGATGCGATTCAGGGTGTATCCATAAAAGTAAAAGACCGCCAGCGTCAGCGCCAGCGTGACAGGGATCGCCACCAGCACGATGCCCGCCTCTCGAATGCCGAGCACGAGGGCGATCAAAACGCTGACCGAGACCACCGCCAGAAACATGTGAAACAACAGTTCGTTCGATTTTTCCCGAGAGGTCTCGGCGTAGTTCCGCGTGATGGCGAGGTGAACATCGGCGGGCAGGACGGCGCGCTGGAAAGCAGCCGCCTTTTCCATGACCCGCTCGGCAATGGCAATGGCGCTGGCCCCCTTGCGCTTGGCGATTGTAACCGTGACGGCGGGCCAGGAACTGGCGCCGGCCTGCTGGGCCGTTTCCGCCTCGGCGGCGCGTCCGGCGGCGAAGCGTACATAGGCGGTCGGCTCCTCGCCGCCCTCTTCAATCCGGGCCACCTCTTCAAGAGGGACGGGGCGGCCGGCCGAGACGCCCACCACCAGGCGCCGAATGTCCTCGATCTGCTCCAGCCAGTTCCCGGCTTCGATCTGCAACTCCTGGTTGCCCCGGGCGACGGCGCCGGAGGGAAGCCGCCGGTTGGCCTGCTCGATGGCGCCGGCGACCTCCAGCGGCGACAGCCCGCGGGCGGCCAGCCGCGAGGGATCCAG
>DATMAF010000151.1:0-7360 GCA_035560315.1 Terriglobia bacterium
GTGGGGTCCTCCGTCGTCTCGTAGATGCGCGACCACAGGAACAGGGATGTTTCCCGGTTGCCGCCCTTCTCCGTGATGGCCGCCGCCATCACGCGCATCCATTCGCGGGCGTTGGGATTCTTGGCGCCTTCGGTATAGGCCTTGGCGGCGCGCTCGTAGTCGTGCAGGTTCCAGTAGTAAAGGAATCCGAGGTGGTGCCACAGGCGCCATTCTTCGGGGTTGGCGATGATGCCGCGCTTGAGCAGGTGGACGGCGGTCTTGGCGTCGCCCAGGCCGCGGGGCGGGGGCTCGGCGATGAACATGGCGCCGAAGTAGTAGGCCGGCTTCAGCCGGGGATCCAGCGTGACGGTGATGTCAATCAGCGGAATGAGCAGTTCGAAGTCCGTCCGGCGGTCGCGCAGGCGCGAGCCGTAGTACTGCACCGAGCGGGTCCAGTAAATGTCCGCCAGCAAGGCGTGATGGCCGGCGCTCAGGGCGCGCAGGACCTTTCCGGAGGAGATCCACAGCACCTCCCGCGATTGCCGGTTCGGCCCCCGCACGCGGTCGACCTGCATCTGCACCAGTGCTGACAGACCCAGCGCAGAGGCTAGCAATGCCGAAAGGCCGAGATTGGCTGCGAGGCTGCTTGAGCGGCTCATTTCAGATCCCGTTTGGAAAAGATCCAGAACGAAGCCATCACCAGCAGAGCAGAGTAGCAGAGCGCGTAGGCCGTGTTGAGCTCGATCAGATAGCTCCCAACCGGCAGGCCATGGGAGACTTCCCCGGCCACGCTGAAATTGCTGAAGTTGGGAAGCAGGTAATAGATCACCGTGGTCAGCGTCTCCAGCGCCGGATTCCGCGTCAGGACGCCGAAGGCGCGCACGTCGGAGGCGGAGCTGCCGACGATGTAGATCAGAAACGTGAAGACGGCGGAAAGAACCGGCGTGCTGAAACAGGAAAAGAACAGGCACACGGCCGTCACCAGAAACAGCTCGAGCAGGATGAAGTAGATGGCCGTCCAGATGTGAACGTCCTCGGGCGCAAAATCCCGCCGGAGGTAGTACAGCGCCGCCCACAGCCCCGCGCTCATGAACAGCGTGTTCACCAGCAGCGTCAGATTCAGGCCCAGGAACTTGCCCAGCACAAACTGCCAGCGGCGGATGGGCTTGCTGAGCAGCGGGTAGAGGCTGCGCTTGTCCACCTCCTTGTAAACCAGGCCGATGCCCAGGAAGATGGCGATCAGCAGCCCGAAAACGGAGATGGAGCTCAGGCCGATGTTGATCAGGATGACTTTTTCGATGTCGATGGAGATCTGCCCGAACAAGACAGCCGAGGCGATCAGGATGACGGCAAAAGCGACCAGGTTATAGAGCACGCGGTCGCGCACGGCTTCCCGGAAGGTGTTGCGGGCGATGGCGAGCGTCTGCGATACGATCGTGCCGTCTTGCTCCCAGCCGCCGGGGATTCGGATGCCGGTTCGCGGGTCCGCAGCAATTCGACGAAATAGTCCTCCAGACTGAAGCGCAGCGGATTCAGCGAAAGCAGCCGGACCGAGTTCGAAGCGCAATAGCTGAGAAGCTGGGGGATATTTTGCTCGGCGATCTCCAGGCGGTGCTGGCCGCCGGAGGCCACGATGGGGGCCGCTGCCAGTTGCTGCAAGCGTGGCAGCAGATCCGGCGGGCAGGATTCCAGAATGGCCTCAAAACCGGACTGACGCTGCAACAAATCGGCGATCTGGCCGACCCCTACCAGCTTGCCGCGATGCAGAATGGCCACGCGGTCGCAGAGGGCTTCGGCGTCGGAAAGGATATGGGTGCTGAAGAAAACGGTCTTGCCTTCGGCCTTGAGTTGCAGAATCAGGTGGCGCACGTCGCGCCGCCCCACCGGGTCCAGGCCCGACATGGGCTCGTCCAGGAGAACGATTTCGGGGTTGTGGAGCACCGCCTGGGCTACGCCAATGCGCTGCAACATGCCCTTGGAGTACTTGCGCAGGGGGACGTGGCGGAATTCCGTCAAGCCCGCCTGCTCCAGAACGATTTCCCGCCGCTCGCGCCGCTGCTCCGGGGTGAGGGGAAAGAAGCGCGCGAAATAGTCGAGCAGTTCATCGGCCGTGAGATAGTCGTAGAAATAGGGGTTTTCCGGCAGATAGCCGACATTGCGAAACGCCTCCGGGCTGCCGATGGGCAGCCCCAGAATCGAGGCGGTGCCGGCCGTGGGGAAGATCAGTCCGGTCAGGAGCTTCAAGGCGGTGGTCTTGCCGGCGCCGTTGTGGCCCAGAAAACCGAAGACCTCCCCCCGTTCGACCGTAAGCGAGAGGTTGTCCAAAGCGCGCCACGGGCGCTTGCGCCAGAAGCCGACGTAGTAGTCCTTGGTGAGTCCAGATATCTCTATCGCGGCCATCGCGGAACCCTTTCTATCATAAGGGCAATCGGCAGCGCCCGGGGCAGCCTTCCGCAGAGCGGGCGTTAACTGTCCGGTACAATCAGGCCATGGCTATACGGCGACGGGCGCGGCTGGGACAGGTGTTTCTGGCAGACCGCCGCGTCGAGAAGCGCATTCTGGAGGCGTTGCGTTTGCGGCCCTCCGACGCCGTGCTGGAGATCGGCGCCGGCCCCGGCAACATGACCGCGCGGCTGGCACGAGAGGCGGCGCAGGTTGTCGCCGTGGAGCTGGATCCCCGCTGGGCACAGTCGCTGCGGGAACAGTTCTCAGGCCAGGGCCGCGTGCGCATCCTGGAAGCCGACATCCTCAAGGTTTCTTTGGACGTGGTAGCCCAAGAATTGGGTTGCCGGCGCCTCAAGGTTTTTGGCAACCTCCCCTACTACATCACCTCACCCTGCCTGCTGCATCTGTTCCGGTACTGCGACTGGATTGAGGAGATCACCGTGATGGTGCAGCGGGAAGTTGCCGAGCGGATCACCGCCCCGCCCGGCAGCCGGGAGTACGGCTTGTTTACCGTCACCTGCCAGTACTATACGCGCCCCCGGCTGTTGTTCACCATTCCTCCCGGAGCCTTTCGGAACCCTCCCCGGGTGGAGTCGGCGCTGGTGCAAATGCCCGTGGCGCCACAGAAGGAAACGCTGGGAATCCGCGACGAGGCCGAATTCTGGGAATGGATGCGGGCCGCTTTCGCGCAAAAGCGAAAAACCCTGGCCAATAACTGGAAAGGCTGGTGCAGCAGCAGACGGCTGCGCGCTGCCATGGAAACCAGGGGCATCGAGCGAACAGCCCGCGCCGAATCCCTCTCGCTGGCCCAACTGGCGTCCCTCTATGTTCTGCTGCGGGGGCCGGGCGAGGAGTGAATCCAGAGGAGACCTGCCGTTTGACACTGCCGCTCGGAAGCCGCTACACTGGATTGAAAGGCGTTCACGAGCAAGGCCAATGGCACTTCCCAGGGAATATGTAGGGTATTTTTCCAGCGAGCTGGTCAAGCGGCTGGAGAAAACCGCCAAAGTCCGGGTCAACAACCGTGCCGCGGCCATCGAAAAGCTCAAGCAGGTGCTGGAGGAAGACACCGCCCGCGAGGACCGCCTGAATCAGGAGGTGCGCGATTACCTGGAACAGTACCAGGAGCGCATCCGCCGCGACGCCCTTTCCTACCAGGAGATGTACAAGCTGGTCAAGAAAGAGCTGATGAAGAAGCACAAGATCCTGATCTCCAACCGACCGGAAGCTGACGGCAGCAAGTATTCGCGCGACAAGGTGATCGAGCTATCGCACCAGATGATTCAGGCCCTGGCGGTCCCCGGCGGGCCGGTGGAACTGGCGGACGAAAAGAACGAAGTTCGTTTGGAGATAGTGCGTCAGATGCAGGGCCTGCTGCGCGAGGAGAGCCGGATGGACCGGGCCGTCCGCGACAAAATCCGCTCCCAAAAGCGGGAGATCGCCGAAGGCAGCGAAGAGTGGGATATTTTGTTTCGCAAGTACTATTCCGAGGAACTGCGGAAACTCGGCGTCGCCTGATCCGCCGGGGCACCACTCCACAGTTGTAATCGTTGCGAGGAAGGGGCGCGCCGTTACCGGCGTTTCAGCGTCGGACGGCCGTCCTCGCCGGAGGCGGCCTCGCTGCCGGAGGCCTCTCCAGAGGCGCTTCCCGAGGCCTCCCCAGCCTGGTCCGCGCCCTCCGCGGGCGGCGCGGTGGTCCGGCGGCGCAATGTGGGCCGGTCGCCCTCCTGCTGCGCCTCTTCGATGCGCCCGCGGTTGTCCAGCATCTGCAATCGCGCCTTCACGCGCTCAAATTCCCCGGTGGTGATGATGTACTCATCCCGCGGCGGAAGGATGGTGGCGATCTCGTTCTGGGCGGCTTCGATGCGTTCCGGGGTCATGGGGTGCGTTGAAAAGGCCTTGGCCAGGGTGCCGGGGCGGTCTTTTTCGCGCGCCTGCATCTTTTCAAAGAAGGCCACAAACGCCTCGGGGTCGTAGCCGGTCTTGTAGAGGTACTGTAATCCCAGGTAATCCGCTTCCCGCTCCGCGCCCCGGGAAAATTGCAAAAACTTCATCGGAATCAGCAGGCTGGCCGCCGAACGGGCGCCAAAGCCCACCGGGCCTCCCAGAAAGATCAGCGGCAGGCTGAGCCAGTTGGCCAGTTCCGCCTTGCTGGCGTTCCGGGTGCCGTGCCGGGCGGCGACATGCGCAATCTCGTGAGCCATAGCTCCGGCAATCTCGGCCTCTGTTTCGGCGGCCAGAATCAGCCCGGAGTTGACATAGAAGAAGCCGCCGGGCAGCGCGAACGCGTTCCAGCTCGGATCGTCAATCACCTTGATCGTGAACGGGACCTGCGCATCGGAATTCCGAACCAGGTTCTGGCCCACCCGGTTGATGTACTCCGACACCACCGGGTCCTGGATGATGCGGGAAGACTGCTCCACCTGCTGGGCGAGTTGCTTGCCGAGAGCAATCTCTTCCTCCAGGGAATAAAAGTTCATTCCCTTGCCGACGTCGCGGTCGCCGATCTGCTCGACGTCGTCTTTCGGATTCGCGGGCGGTTTCTGATTCCTGGAATCCTGGGCCAGCGCCAAGGGTCCGGCCTGGAGGAACATGGCCAGCAGGGCCGCCAGGAGCGAAGTGTTTCGATGCGTCATGCCGGAGTCCCTCCCGCTCTGGGGGTGCGCCACAGGTCCTGAGACGCAGTCATTCATGAGATGGTAGCCGGCGTCTCAGTGGTTGTCTCTAATATAAACCAAAACCATCCCGGAAAGTTGCAAAATATTGCCGGGGGCCGGCGCTGCGTCCCGGCCGTCGGGCCTGTGGGGGCAGGAGGGCGGTCTTGCGGGGATGAAGTGTGGCGGCACAGGACCGGAAAGCCGGCCGGCTAATTCACGCTTTTGGCGTTCGATGGTCTGGCAATGCCCAGCCAGGCATGATGCCAGCAGGCAAAGCTTTCCGCGATGTCATAGCACGCGATGCTCATGAAGGGGCTGTCCAGATCCGCTCCTTGGCAGTAGTCGCACAGGATAAAGCCGTTGCAGAGCGAGCAAATCAACATCTCGCCCATGGTCTGATGCACAGGATCGAAATGGTTCCGGCCGCATTCGCAGAATCGCATGGGGATCGCCTCCTGGGAGCCTGCTTTCGTGCGAATTCGCCAGCTAATCCATTCGCTGGCTCATCCAACGCTCGATTTCGTCCGGTTCGCGGGGCAGCCGGCTGCTGAGCAACTCGGCGCCATCCTTGGTCACCAGAATATTGTCTTCAATCCGCACTCCGATCTTCTCCTCCGGCAGGTAGAGGCCGGGTTCCAGGGCCAGCACCATTCCTTCTTGGAGAACCGGAGATGCTTCCGTCAAATCATGCACGTCCAGACCAATCGTGTGCCCAATGCCGTGAATAAAATATTTTCCCAACGAATCGCCCCGCTGATCCTTGCCATGCGCGGCCAGATAATCGCGGGCGATCTGTTGCAAGCTGTTGGGGCCGCGCCCGTAGAGCGTCATGCCGGGGCGCGCGGCGGCAATCACGGCCTTCTGGGCGCCCAAAACAATCTCATAAATCTCGCGTTGCCGGGGGGTGAACTTGCCATTGACGGGAAGGGTCCGGGAGAGGTCGGCGGCGTAGCCGGCGTACTCCGCTCCGACATCCAGCACAATCAGATCGCCGGACTCCATTCGCTCCCGCCCGCCGGTGTAATGCAGGATGGTGGAGCGCCATCCGGCGCCAATGATCGGGTCGAAGGCGGTGTTGGTACATCCCTGCTTCTCGAAGGTGTACTTCATGAGGGCGGCAATTTCGTACTCGGCAAAGCCCGGCCGGATGGCGCGCCCCGCCGCCAGATGCGCATCGATGGTGCAGTCGATGGCGCGGCGGATCAGCACCACCTCGGCCGGCGATTTGATCTGCCGCAGCGCCCCCAGGGCGCGCCGCGCGTCCTGGATCTCCGCGCCGGCCACCAGTTTCTTTAGCTGTTCCACGCGCTCCCGCCGCAAGGCCTGATCGGGCTCGGAGTCATGGGGAGTGGGAAGCAGGGTGTAAATCTTCCCATAGCTTTTGCCGTAGCGGACCAGTTCCGTTTCAAATTGGTTCCGGGAACGCACGGTCTGGAAGCCGGTGATGGCGACCGTGGCGGGGTCTTGGGGATCGGGCTGCGGCCCCGTCCAGGCCTCTTCGGAGGGATCGCGGGGAGGGAGAAAAAGAATCTCGGCGGGCAAGGCGTCGCCGCCGGAGCGGGGCGGGGAGGATTCCGGCGCCACGATCAGAACCGCTCCCGGCTCCCTCCAGCCGCTCAGGTACTCGAAATTGCTCTCCTGGCGGAATACGAAGTAGGACTCCGAGCCGGGCCCCCCGGCCTGGCCGAAAAGAACGACCGGTCCATCCGTAATCTTGGCCCGCAGGGCGGCACGCCGGGCGCGATACTCCGCTGGGGATATGTCCGGCTGGGCTGCCAGAGGAACCACACCACCGGCCAGAAGCAGCAGCACAACGGCGCCGTAAAGGCCGCGGTTCCTCACGGAAGCACTCCCTGCCTCCATAGCAAAAACCTCTGGCTGCCGGGGCCGTCAGGACTCCAGCAGGCCTTTGGTAAAGGGCCGGCGCAAGGCCGCTACCGGCCCTGCCAGCGTTCCCACCAGCCAGTCCCAACGCGCTTGCAGGAGCGAAAACAGGCCCGTGCCCAGGTAACCGAGGACAAACAGGCACAGAAACAGGGCGGTGGCGTAGTTCTCGTTCTCCAGGGCGTGCGAGACCGCAAAGACAAAGTAGCTGCCGATCAGAATCTCCAGCGCCGCCACCCAGTGCGATCGCCGGCGATAGACGTTATGGAAAAAGCGGCTCTGGGCGGCCGGACCCCGGCCCTCAATGCGGTATTTGGGGGTGCGGACGAATTCGGACTGGCGGCCGAACAACCCCTCCAAAACCGCGCAGGTGTTGGTGATGGTCAATCCGATTC
>DATMAF010000152.1:0-2719 GCA_035560315.1 Terriglobia bacterium
GTCAAGCTCCGTTGTGGCCGAGTCCGCCGTAGCGGCGCTCGCGCTTTTGAAAGTCCAGGATGGCTTGGTAGAGGTGCTGGCGATTGAAGTCGGGCCAGAGGGTGTCGGTGACCCAAATCTCGGCGTAGGCGATCTGCCACAACAGGAAGTTGCTGACGCGCATCTCGCCGGAGGTGCGGATCAGCAGATCGGGATCGGCCAGGCCCCGGGTGTAGAGATGGCTGGCGATGACCTCTTCATTGACGGCTTCTTCGGAAAGCTGGCCCTGCTTCACCTTTTTCACAATGCTGCGGAACGCGTCCACCAGTTCTGTCCGGGCGCTGTAGTTCAACGCCACGTTCAGCACCATGCCCGTGTTGGATTCCGTCTTGCGCAGGGCGTATTCCAGGTCCTGGAGCACTTCGCCGGGGAGCAGCTCATACCGCCCGAGGATTTGCAGACGGATGTTGTTGCGGTGAATCTCGTCGATTTCCTTGTGCAGATATTCGCGCAACAAGGTCATCAAAGTATTGACTTCGGTGCGAGGCCGCTTCCAGTTCTCCGCCGAGAAGGCGTAGAGGCTGAGCGCCGCGACGCCCAGGCGGGAAGAGCTTTCCACCACTTCGCGGACAGCGGCGGCCCCGGCGCGATGCCCGGCAATGCGGGGCAGCCGGCGCCGGGCCGCCCAACGGCCGTTGCCGTCCATAATGACCGCAATGTGCCGGGGCAGCCGCGCCAGATCGATTTGGTTCAGCAGGGCCGCCTCCGCAACCGCGATCCCCGGGCTGGCTGTAAGTCCTACAGAACTCAAGTGGTTTTCTACACCTCGCAACAACCTAACAGTAACACAGCACAACCAGACCCGCAACAGCGAACCATCCGCCGTGCCTGCCAGAAAACCTGCGGCTATTTCCCGGAAACAAATTCGGAAACGCCCGCCGCCGTTTCTGTGAAGGGACCAGGGCCGGCCAGCATCATCAGGATGATCCACAGCAGCCAGCCCAGCACGCAGACGGCGATGGCCCGGCTGGTGTTCTGGTAATCCAGGGCCTGGCGCACGGCAATGACCATTGTGGCCAGCATCCAAAGCCAGGTGCCGATGACGGTCACAACTCCCAGCCCCGGAATCAAGCCCAGAATACGAATCACTCCCGGGGAACTGGAAAATCCCGTGGTGCGCATCATCTCGCCCAGGTTGGATTTGGTTTGCGCCTCCGGGAGCAGCCGCGTGCCGATCAGATAAACGGTGACGGCCCAGACCACCCATCCCACCAGCGCCGCCAACGCCACGAAGATCATGGCGGGAACGCCGCCGCCGCGATAGGCGCCGGCTCCGGCCGCCACGCTGGAGACAATCACCACGGTCATGGCTTGCAGGGTGGCGCGTTCGTCCTGCTCCACCTCCTCGTACACTTTGCTGTCAAGCAGGGCGGCGCGAACCATGCGATCGATCAAACTGCCGGTCGGGTCAGCCATGCGCCTTCGCCTCGTTGCTCCCGCCCTCTTGCAAGCCGTTGCTGCCGCCGGACGCTTTGCAGTTCCGGAGCCTGCTAGCCGGCGGGCGTGATCCGAAGATTGCCGCGTGGATCATCGAGAGCGGCGTAAAGCCTCGCTCCTCAAGGAACTCAGGTGGGTCATCTTTCACGATACGCCGCCGCCCGTGGGTTTTCAAGCCCCGGCTCCGGTTCGGCTTCGGAAGGCCGCGACTAGCTCCCGCAGAAAGAACGCACTTGCGCCCACTCAACCTCCGGAAGCAGCGGCACGGGGTCCACTGTCCCGTTTCGGATGAGCTGCCGCAGTTCCGCGAGGCGCGCGGCCGTGAGCGGATGCGTGGACAAGTATTGCAGCGCAGAGGGCGTCTGGCCGCGGCCTTCTTGCAGCTTTTCGAACATCCCAACCAGACCCTCGGGGTCTACCCGGGCTGCCTGCAACATCCGGACCGCCGCGCGGCGTTTTCAGGCACAAGACCGGCCTGCTTCGTTCCTGCGGCGGGCGGGGCAGCTTAGCGCAGCCGGCGGTAGAGATTGAATCCCAGCGTGAAATCCCTTCCTCCGGCATGAAACGCACCGCTGGTGGTGGTGCCGAGCGTGTTGCTGAGCGTCAGCTCAAAGATGTGCGCGTTGGTGGTGCGCTGGATGCCAAAGGAGAGGGCGTGGCGGGAGCCGTCCGGGCGGTAGCCGGCCAGCCGCGGCGTCCAGTCGACTACGAAGGCCGCGCGCGGCCGGAACCGGATGCTGGCTCCCAGCCCGATGGCGGCGAAGTGCTTCCGCCGCTCCCCTTGGCTGGCCGTAGCGGGGAGGAAATCAGCGTTGGGGTTCACTTTGAAGCCGGCCATCGGCACGACAAAAAACTCCCCGACATTGGAGAAAGCGCGGGAGAGCGGCAGCAGCAGGTTGTAGCTCTGGAAGCGCCGGAAGTCGAGCTCCTCGAGCGAGAACATCCGGCGCGTCTGCAGGCTGAAGCGAAAGGCGGCTGAAAGCGGAGAAGCCCCTTGTTGGTTCAGCAACTGCGCCACGGCGCCGAATTCATAGTCCTTCAGCAGCGGGCTGCGATAGATGCTCACCGCCAGACGCGGCAGGAGGCCAACTTCCCCACCGAAGGAAGAATAGGAAAAACTGTCGAAGCCATAAAGATCGGCGATCCCGGCGCAGTCCGGGCACACTTCGCCGCTGCGCAGCACCGGCTGGGTGAAGCGGTGCGTGAAGCGCATGCAGAAGCTCCCCTGCCGGTAGGGCAGCGT
>DATMAF010000153.1:0-9803 GCA_035560315.1 Terriglobia bacterium
GCCGGGTTCCGGCCCATCCGCGCCTTGCGGTTGGATTTGACGAGCCGCCCGATGCCCGGAAGGACAAAGACCCCGTTTTTCTTGGTTTCGGCGAGGGCGGTCTTGGACAACTCGTCCAGGAACATCCGCGCGACTTTGTTATTGGTGCCGCACTTCTCCGCCAAGTGCCGAACTAACTGCGTTTGCGTCATCCTCGCTGCTGCCATACTCCTCCTTCGGGAATAAGAAAAAATCCGGCTTAGTATACACCGCTCCTGGCCGGATGGAACTCTGTTTTTTCAAAGAAACCGCGGTTTTTTTGAAAATCTTCCCGCCGACGCGGGCGAGGATTGGAACGCGGAGTGGTTTCCGGCGGGCCGGAAACCGGCCGCCCGGCATTGCCCTTTGGCGGCGGTTCGATACAATAAGGCGATTGGAATTCCTCGCTGGGGGAAAGTCGCTCTCTCATGAACGAACGGGCTGCGGTCGCTTCCAGCAATCCGCCGCCAGGACCGGGGGCGAGCAGCCCGGGACGCTTTCCGCAGGAAGCAGGCGGGCGCCGCACAGTGCTGCTATTGCTTCTGGCGGTCACGCTGATCGCTCTGACGCGCTGGCCGCTCTCCTCGCCGCGGCTGTATTCCTTCGATGCCGTGAACTTTGCGCTGGCGCTGCGGGAGTTTAACCCCGCGCTGAACCAGCCCCAGCCTCCCGGCTATCCCTTCTTTGTTCTGGAATCCCGGCTGCTGCGGCCTCTGTTCGGCTCCCCGGAAACGACATTTTTGTTGCTGCGTCTGGTGGTCTGCGGTCTGGCTGTCGGGATGCTGTATTTGCTGGGCCGGCGGATGTTCAGCCCGGCCATTGGCGCGGCGGCAGCGGCGCTGCTCTTTGTCAATCCGCCGTTCTGGTATTCAGGCCTGACCTCGCCTCTCCGGCCGCACCTGGCGTTGCTTTCGATTCTGGTGGCCTACGGCTGCTGGCGGGTCTGGAACGGGGAGGAGAAATACTTTGGATGGGCTTCGCTGGCTCTGGGGATCAGCGGTGGGTTCCGCCCGGACCTGGTTGTGTTCCTCACGCCGCTGTGGCTTTGGACCGCCTGGCAGTGCCGCCAGCGGCGGCATCTCGTGCAGGGCGCGCTCTGGTTTGGGGGAACGACGCTGCTTTGGCTGGTCATCCTGGTGGTCGCCTCCGGCGGGGCCATGACCATGCTTCTGGCCTTCTCCAACTACCTGTTTGCGCAGACCCATGACACCTCGGTGCTCATCAGCACCTCCGCTCCGTGGCGCCGAACCGCGGGGCGGGCCGTCATCTGGACCGCCTTGGGGGCGGTCCCGTGGCTTTGGGCGCTGCCCTTTGGCTGGGCGGAGCGGCGCTCCTGGGAAGGCTGGGGGCACCGCGCGGCGTTTCTCGCGCTCTGGTTTCTGCCCGGCTTCCTGTTTCATTTCAGCGTGCACATCGGCGATCCCGATCACGCCCTGCCGACTATCCCGGCGCTTTGCCTGCTCGGCGGTTTCTCGCTGTGGGCCACCGAGCAGGTTCTGGGCCGCCGCTGGTTCCCGGAACTCATTGGCAAGGGGTATCTGGTATGGATCGCGCTGGTAGGCAATCTGGTTCTCTTTTTCGGACAGTTTCCACTGCCGCAGCGGGAGGCGGGCGCCTCCTTCCGGGGCTGGTCTTCCCTGGCTGATGCGGTCCTGATCGGCACCTATGAAAGCTCCTACGCCCGGTTCCGATGGGTGGAGCAGATGGCCGACCTGGGACTGAGGGAAATCGCCCGGCTTGATGCGGACACGCAACGGCCGGTGCTGGTCATCTGGGCTCGCGACGGAGAGCCGGTTTGGCGCAAAATTTCCTATTACTTGCCCCGGCAACCCGTGTACGTTCTCGAAGAACGGGAAGACCCCGGGGTGCTGGCCTCCACCGCCCGGCTGATGCTCGACAATCGCATCCTGGCAAAGCACGAGGGCACTCCGCCGCTGCGGCTGCCGGTGCCGGAAAACGCCCGGCTGATCTGGGTCGTGGGGGCGGACATGGTTCGCTCCGTGTCCCGGGCGGTGCCGTTGCAGAGCTCCTCCAACGTCTATTACACCGACCTTGCTCCCGGGGCCGGAGGGTTCCGCTGGGGTTCCTTCGAGTTCGTTCCGGAGCGGGCGGCGAACTCTCCTTGACGGCGGCTGGCGGTGTCGGCGTGCGAATTTGGCGGCCGCTTCCGGGCTCCGGGCGGCACCGCCGCGGGGGGCCCGGCAGTTTGACACCCGGTTGGCATTGGTGTTACAAATAATCCCAGCCGCTTGCGTGTGGGCCTGTGGCGCAGTTGGGAGCGCGCTTCAATGGCATTGAAGAGGTCGCGGGTTCGACTCCCGCCAGGTCCACCATGATTTTCCCATGGGCGATCCTCGAAGAACCTTACAGCTTCGGAGGTGAGGGATGTTTCTGAAGGGGCCTGCCGGGGGCAAACGCCCGGACTCCGACGACATTTCGGAAGAGCTGGAAACCCGGCTGGTCTCCGAAGCCCGGAGCAAGACCGTCGGCTTTCACACCGCTCCCGTGATGCCGAAGCTCAAGCGGGTTTCGCTGCTGGTCATGGACGGACCCATGAAGGGCAAGTCCATCCCGCTGGAAAAGCCGCAGGTGCTCATTGGACGCAACCAGGGCGACATTCCCCTCGATGATGCCAAGGTCTCGCGCAAGCACTGCGTACTGGAAGTGCACGGACAGACCGCGCTGCTGGTCGACCTGGACAGCGCCAATGGGACGTTTGTGGATGGCAAGCGGATCGCCTCTTGCCAGCTCTCCCATTTGTCGGAATTCCGGGTGGGCGGCACCACGTTGATGCTCACCTTCACGTAACGCCGGACGGCGGATTCCGGCTTGGCCGCGCCCGGTGAGGATTTGCGCCGTGCCCATTGCCGTCTCCCGGCTGGAGTCCTTCGAGCTCTTTGCGGGACTGAGCCAACAAGAACTGGGATTTGTCGCCCAGAACTGCGAGGAAAAGACCTTCCCGGGCGGCGCGACGCTGATCCAGCAGGGCCAGGTTGGGAAAGAGGTTTACCTGCTGGAGCAAGGCAGGGTTCGGGTGTCGCGCGGAAGCTCCGGGGGGCACGTGCATGTTGCGACGCTGGATGCCCCTACGGTCTTGGGGGAAATGGCTTCGCTGGACCCGGATCAGATCCGCACCGCCACCGTCGAGGCCCTCACCGACTTGCGCCTGCTCAGCATTCCGATCCGCACCTTTCACGTGCTCCTGGGCGTCTATCCGGTTCTCAAGGCGAACCTGAAGCAATTGGTGAGCAAGCGCGGCGGCCTGGTCACCTGACCGGCTTCCGCTCTACGGAGCCACGGCCACCGTCGCCCAAATGGGAGTGCGCCGGCTGCCGACCTGGATCACCACTGGGACGTTGTCGCCGGGAATCACCGTGGCTGGCACGCGCAAGTTCACTTGAAGAACTCCTTCGACCAAGCCGGGCGCGTCTCCAACATACTCCACGGGTGCATTCACCCCCCCGATCGTCGCCGTGACCGGCAGGGCCGGCCGCTTTAGTGGCGCGTCCGCCAGGCGGCCCGTCTCACCCGCCGGGGTGGACTGGCCGGCTCCGACGGCGTAAATCTGAATGACCGAGTTGATCGGCGCCGGGTTCGTGCGCGACACCAGGCTGAAATCCTCGCGCAGAATGGCCCCGGCGCCGCCGCCGGAGAAATCCACCGTCAGGATGCCCGGAATAGCGTCCACCACCGGAAGGGTCACCGGCGGGGATTTCACCCCTTGGTACTCGACCTCGATCACCACCGAGGCGCGTCCGGCCACCTCGAACGGGACGAAGAAGGAAACGGTATCCTGCCGGGCATAGACCATCGGCGCCGGCACGCCATCGATGAGCACTCGGGTGCCTCCGGTCGAAGTGGCCACCTTGCCGTCCGGTCCCAACACCAGTCCGGCCAGGTTGGGCGGCCCCAGGCCGGTCCCAAAGATCACCATGAGCAATCCGGGCGCAACCGCTCCGGAGACGTAGTTGGCGGCGCTGGTTACGGCATTGGGCGCAAAGCGCGGGCCTGGCGGGGGCACCGTCAGGCTGACCGGAATGCTTTGCTGGCCGCCCGGCCCGGAGACCTGCACGCTGCCGCTGTAAGTTCCGGGCGGCAGCCCCGTCGGGTTAACCGAGACAGTTCCCGTCACAGGCGTTGTGGTCGAGTTCTGTTCCACTGTGAGCCAAGCGGAGGTGATGCTGCTGCTCTCAACCGATTGCAGTGGGACGGTAGCCGATGCAGTCATATTCACGGAGTCCGCCGGTCCGTTCGGGTTTGTTGCAAAGAAGACGTCTCTGCCCCCGTTGTGACTGGTCAGTCCCGTGTTGAACTGGAGCTGTGTGAGCGACTGCTGGGAGCGGTCCCGCAATTGCAATGTCGGGGAGCCTGAGCAGTTCGCGGTCTGGAAGGCTGCCATGGGGAGCAAGTGAGTCGCCCTGCAATTGTTAATCGTGAGCAGATTGGGGTTGCATGTCGAGTCCACGAAACGGGGAATCGGCGTGGAACTAGACGAAGTGTTCACCGTCGAAAGGGGCGCTAACGACCCAGTGACAGTAGAAGTTCCAATCGGGGGACTGGTTGGAAATGTCCCGCCGGAGGTGAAGAAGGTGGTGACCAGAATCGGCAGCGTCTCCGTCGCCTGCGGATCGGAGTTAATGATCTCCCAGACTGCCCGTCCCGTGCCGCCGACAATGGGCACCGGAAAGACGTTGCCCATGCCGGGAAGGCTGGTGGTAGGTGGGATGGCGGAAAAGGGGCCGGCGCCATTTATATCTGTGTTAATTAACTGCGCCGAAACAGTCCCGGACGATGGATTGGTTTGGACCATAACCTGCACCATATTTGGAACATTGTTGAACCGGGCGATCAGCCGGGTACCATGATCGGCCAGTCCCGCCGTGCCGTCAGGAGGCGGGAGATTCCTGTTGTAGAAGCCGCTCTCCGTTTGGTACGGGAATCCCAATGCATCCTGGTTCCCAGTGCTGCCCAGGGGGTCCTGGGAAGTAACGGCAATGTTGCGGCGCCGGAAAACGGCGGGAAATAACTCCCTATAGCGCAGTTGCAACACACTCTGCCCCGGAGAGTGTGTCTCGCAGTGCGGCTGCGTGATCACGTCCTGGACGGAAAAATCCAGCGAATTTATGGATTCCGCCACGATAATGCCGAGATCCGTGACTGGAAGACTGACGGGGTTAGCCCCGCCGGTATTGATCTTAATCGAGCCGATAATCTTCATCGGAGTTCCTGCGGGCGGAATCCCCAACTGGTTGGCGTTGACGCGCAAATTAGTGATGCGCATGACCCGGGGGGCTCTGAAGGGCGGCGCATTGAGAGGAACTCCTAGCCAGGTGGTGGAATTGGTGCTGGCCTGCCGCGCTTGAAAGATATTCGGCCGGCCTGGTGAGCCATTGTAAGTGCCCTCGCCGGTACCCGTGCCGGTGATCGGGCAACTGGCGTTTAAGGGAAAGACGTTGAGGTTAGAAGCGGAGCAAAATTTCTGGTCATTGGGCTGCGGCTCGTCGATCAGCAGCAGAGCCTCGCTCCAGGGATCGGCCGTCAGCCGTGAGGTGACAGTGGTATTCAAAGTAAGCTGAATATCTACGGTAGGCAACGGCTGGCCGGCGGGCGTGGGCGTGCCCCCGGTGCACTCGATGATGATATCCCCCACCAACTCCGCCAACCCTTCCGCCCGAATCAACGGCGTAGCGGCCGCCCGAGCTGTACAGCTTAGTGGAGGAGGAAGTTGCGCCTTGGTAGCGGAGGCGAAAATCATCGCCCCGGTAATGAGGAAGAGTCTCAAAACCACGAATCCAAGGTAGGTCATCTTGGCACCTCCTTCCCGCGATGAGCTCGCCGGCTCACACCGCCATCGCGTCCTGCAAGAACGCCAGTCCGGCCGCGCTCTGCGGAAAAACGAAGAAAAGAAAGACCTTACCGCCTGATCCTGCCAGGATCAAGCACAGCCGCTGTGTTGCGCACAACACGCTTCCGCCACGCCTGGCGCGCGCCGCCGACGCCAGGCAACCGATAAGAAACAATCCGCCGCACGCCAGCCTTAGTGGGCGTGCTCGCCGCTGGTGGCCGGCAGCGAGGAACCCGGCTCCAGGCCCAGTTGCTTCAGCTTCCGGAGGTTCTCCTCGCGCTCCTTGGCAGCGTTGGCGGTGGCCGGCGGCACCACCCCGTTCAGGCGCAGGTAGACCACCATGTTGCCGTAGTGGTCGGTCTGGTCATCCATGGCCACCAGGGCGGCCTCAATGCGCGTCATGGGTTCGCTGCGCATTCCCACGATCAGGTCGTTCATGTTCTGGTCGGTGATGGTGGAGATGTACCGCTCGCCGATGTCGAACATCTCGCCGAGGCCGCGCAGGATCTCCTCGCGGGTCTTGTAGTGTTCGTACTTGGCCGCGATCTTCTCGGCGTCCTCGCGGGTCATGCCGGTGATCCAGGCGGTGTGGGTGATGCCGTCCTGGATGAGATGCACGGCCATCTCCCGGAAGCTGCGCACTTCCTTCACGGGCCGGAAATCCCACTTGTCCTCCGGCATGGCGGCGACGATATCCGTTATTTTCTTGCGGGTGCGCGCCCAATGAATTTTGAGAGCCTCGGCGACACCGCAATCGGCTTGCAGCGCCTCCGCCCCGGCCATTCCCACGATGAACACCAGCAAGCAGCCAACCACTCTGCGACGCATCATCCCTGTTCCTCCTGAAATTCCCTGGCTCACCGGCCGCTGCGGGGCCGGCCTTCCGCTGCCACGAAACTGTGCCGATTATACCTGAGGGAGCGGCGGCGCAAGAACGGTTTTCGGCCGCGCCGACGCGGCGGCGCCGTCCTGCTCCGGCGTTGCCCCGGAGCGCCGCCCCCGCTGCCCCCTCCCTCCAGCCCACTGTGCTAGAATCCAGAATTACGCGCTTGAGGATTGACCCCGCAGGGAGAACGCCGCATGCCGGACCGGAACCCGTACCTGTTGCCTGACGATGTGGAACCCACCCATTACGAGATTGAACTGCAACCCGACCTCCAGAAATTTGTTTTCAAAGGTTCGGAATCGGTTTCGCTGCTGATTCGCAAGCCAACCTCCCGCCTCGTGCTCCACGCCCTGGACTTGCACATCACGCGGGCGGCGATCCGCTCTCCGATCGAAGGGCCGGCGCTGGCCGCCCGGCGCATGAGGTGGGATAAAAAGAAGGAAACCGTCACGCTGGAGTTCGGCAAGAAGCTGAAAAAGGGTCCCGCGGAACTGGATCTGGAATTCTCCGGCGAACTGAACGACAAGATGCACGGCTTCTACCGCACCGCCTACACGGTGAATGGCGAGAAGCGCTGGGGAGCGGCCACGCAGTTCGAAGCCACCGACGCCCGGCGGTGCTTCCCCTGCTGGGATGAACCGGCGCGGAAGGCGACGTTCCAGGTGGCCTTGACGGTGCCGGAAAGCGTCGTGGCGCTTTCGAACATGCCGCCGCAGCAGTGGAGCCGGGTCGAGCCGGGTTGGAAGCGGGTGCGCTTTGAGAAGACTCCGCGCATGCCCACCTATCTGCTGGCCTTTGTGATCGCCGAACTGGAATGCCTGGAAGCAAACGACGTCAATGGGGTGCCGGTGCGGGTGTGGACCCGTCCGGGCGTCAAGGAGCAGGGGCGGTTTGCCCTGGAGCAGGGCTGCCATACCCTGGCCTACTTCGCGGGCTGGTTCGGCATTCCCTACGCCTTTCCCAAGCTGGACATGGTGGCGCTGCCGGATTTCGCCGCCGGAGCGATGGAAAACTGGGGGCTGGTGACCTACCGGGAAACGGCGTTGCTGATCGACCCCGTCAACTCCTCCCAAGCCGCCCGCCAGCGGGTGGCCGCGGTGGTGGATCATGAGCTGGCCCACCAGTGGTTCGGCAACTACACCACCATGCAGTGGTGGACCGATCTGTGGCTGAACGAAGGGTTCGCTTCCTATATGGGGCCGAAGGCCACCGATCACCGCTTCCCGTCCTGGGACATCTGGACGCAGTACCTCACCGACGACTACCTCGCCGCCCTCCACGAAGACAGCTTGAAGAGCACCCATCCGGTGGAGGTGCCGGTGAAGAACCCCCACGAGATCCGCGAGGTCTTCGACGCCATTTCGTATAGCAAGGGCTCGGTGGTCAACCGCATGGTGGAGCACTACCTGGGGGAGGACAGCTTTCGTCAAGGCCTGAATCGGTATCTTTCCAGCCACGCGTATGGCAACGCCCGCACCACCGACCTGTGGGCCGCCCTGGAAAAGGTGTCCGGCAAACCGATCAAAAAAATGATGGCGGGCTATACGAGGCAGCCCGGCTACCCGGTGCTGTTGGTCAAGAGCCACCAGCAGAACGGCACGCTGCATCTCGATCTGGAGCAGCAACGCTTCCTGGTGGATGGCAGCAAGGACGCCAAGGGATTACGGTGGCAGATTCCCGTCGGCGTGCAGGCCGCCGGCATTCTGCGGCCGCAGTTTGAAACCATGACCGGCCGCCGTCTGCGGCTGGCGCTCAACGTCCGCGAAGGCGCCTGGGTCAAGCTGAATCCCGGCCAAAGCGGCTTTTACCGCACCGCCTATTCCGAGGCGTTGTGGGACCGCTTAATCCCCGCCATCGCCTCGAAAGCGTTGCCCACGGTCGATCGGCTGGGCTTGCTGGATGACGCCTTTGCGCTGGCCCGGGCCGGCTACTGGAAGACCTCCTCGGCGCTGCGCGTTCTGGAAGCCTATCGCTCGGAAACCGACTTTAGCGTGTGGACGGTGATTGCCGGGGTGCTGGGCTCCCTCGATAACCTGACGGCACGGGAGCGCTTTCACGATCCGTTCACCGGCTTTGCCCGCCAGTTTTTCCTGCCCATCTCCGCCCGCATGGGATGGGAGAAGAAGCCCAACGAAGGCCATCTGGAAACGATGCTGCGGGCCCTGGCGATCCGCAACCTGGGTGGCTACGGAGATCACGCCACAATCGAAGAGGCTCGCGACCGGTTCGCGCGATATTTGAAGGGCGGGACGCTGGACCCCGACCTCCGCCAGCCGGTCTACTCACTGGTGGCGGAAAACGGCCACGCGAAGGAATGGAGCCAGTTGCGGAAGCTCTATGAAAAAAGCGATTTGCAAGAGGAGAAAACCCGCCTGCTGCGGGCCGCCGGCAATTGCCGCGACGCGGACGTGCTGCGCGAGTTGCTGGAATACTCCTTGTCCGAGCAAGTGCGTTTCCAGGACACCTGGATTGTGGTAGTGGGAGCCGCTGCCCACCCTCTGGGCCGAACCCTGGCCTGGAAGTTTGTAAAAAAGAATTGGAAAACCTTCACCAACCGCTATCTCGGCGGCGGGCTGAATCTGCTGAACCGCATCATTGGGATCAGCGCCGGCTTCACGTCTGCGGACCAACTGGCCGATGTGGAGGCCTTCTTTAAGCGCCGCCGCGCCCCGGGCATCGAGCGGGCCGTGAACAAGTCGCTGGAGATGATCCGCTCCAACATCAAGTGGCTGGGGCGCGACCGCGACGATCTGCGGGGTTACTTCCGCGCCGGATGAGGCCGCAGCTTGCGGCCGGCGCAGGGGCCTGTGCGGGACGATACCCTTGGGGCCGGTTTCCGGCCCCTCCATGATTTCTGATGATTGTCCGGCCTGTTTCCAAACGACCTCCGCAAGCAAGCATCCCGCACCGAGCGGAGGCGCAGGTTCTTCTGCGGCGGATGGTCCTGCTCACGATGGCCCTTTTGACCGGCTGGGGGAGAGCAGGCCCTTATCCAAACCGGCCGATCGAACTGGTGGTGCCCTCCGCCCGGGGTGAAGCGGCCGACGCGGCGGC
>DATMAF010000154.1:0-2264 GCA_035560315.1 Terriglobia bacterium
GGCGCGCTGGCCTACAGCTTCGGGATGCTGGGCTGCGACCTGCACTGCGCCTATTGTCAGAACTGGGTTACGTCGCAGGCGCTGCGCGACCCCAACGCCGTCTCCCCGCCGATCAAGGTCAGGCCCGAGCAAATGGTGTCGCAGGCGGTCGAGCTGGGCGCCACGGTGATGGTCAGCACCTACAACGAACCGCTCATCACCAGCGAATGGGCCGTGGCGGTGTTCAAAGAGGCCCGCCGCGCCGGGCTGGTCACCGGCTTTGTTTCGAACGGCAACGGCACGCCGCAGGTGCTCGAATTCCTGCGCCCGTGGGTGGATTTGTACAAGGTCGATCTCAAGAGCTTCGACGAGCAGCACTACCACCAGTTGGGCGGGCGGCTGGCGCCGATCCTCGACACCATCCGGCGGCTGCATTCGATGGGCTTCTGGCTGGAGATCGTTACGCTGGTCATCCCCGGCTTCAATGATTCCGAGGACGAACTGACGCGCATGGCGGAGTTCATCGCCGGGGTCTCGCCGGACATCCCGTGGCACGTCACAGCCTTTCACTCCGACTACAAGATGAACGACACCGCCGACACCAGCCCGGCCACGCTCCAGCGCGCCGCCGCCCTGGGCCAGCGGGCGGGCCTGAAGTTTGTCTATGCGGGGAACCTGCCGGGTATGGTGGGCGACCTGGAAAACACGCGCTGTCCCGCCTGCGAAGCGCTGTTGATCGAGCGCTACGGCTACCGCATCCGCCGTTATGCTCTCACGCCTGAAGGCGCGTGCCCCTCGTGCGGGATGAAAATCCCCGGCCGCTGGGCCGCATCCTTCACCGGCCAGATCACCTCCCGGCCGTTCGTGCCGGCTCGCCGCTCTGCGGAAAGCGGCTAACGAAGCCGGGGTCGATCTGTTTCATGCGCTCGACCAGCGCGGCGACCAGTTCCTTGCGGCCCAGCCGGTCGGCCAGCGCCGCGATCTGTTCCAGGCGGAACAGCCCCGTAGCCCAGCCGTCGAAGCCCGTCTCGCGCACCAGCCGGTCGGCGAAGCGCAGCAGCCGCTCCTCGGCAGCGTTCGCATCCCCGCCCGCCAATGCCATCTCGGCGTCGAGCACATCGAGCTGCACCAACTGGTAGTTCGCAGGCAGGTAGTCGTAGACAGGGTTGTCGGCCTCCTGCTGGAGCTTCTCCATCGCGGCTAGAGCCCGCCGCTGCGCCTGCCGCGCCTCTGCCACGCGGTTCAGCGCCAGCAGGGCCTCTGCGGCGCGCGCCGCGCCGATCAGCCGCGCCGCCGCCAGCGGACGCTTCTCCGCCTCCTGCGCCGCCGTCAACGCCTCCTCGAATCGCCCGCGCATCAGCAGGTATTCCAGCCACGGATTGGTGAAGCGCCCGTCGCGCACGCCGCGCACCGGCAGGTCGAAGGCTTCCTTGAGATACTTCGCCGCCTCCGCTTCATTGCCCAGGCGCAGATGGGCGACACCCAGCAGGTGCAGGTTGTGTCCCTGATGCCACTCATCGATGGGCGCAAGGCCCCGCTCGAAATCGGCCCGGTGGAGCCGGTCGGCTTTGGCCAACTGATCGGCGGCCTGCTGCCAGCGGCCCAGGCGCGGCAGCACGTGGGCATACATATGCTCGGCGTGCGGCACCCCCGGCGCGGCTTCGGCGTACTTCTTGCCGTGCGCGGCGGCTAGTTCATAGTTGCCCAAGTTCTCGTAGGAGTGCACCAGGTAATGATCGGCGGGCCAGAAGCCGGGGTCGTGATGCAGCGCGGCTTCGTAGAAGGCGATGGAGCCGACGCGCCCGCCCTGGCCGCGCCCCTGCGGGCGAGGCTCCTCGGCGTTGCCGCGCAGCACCCAGGCGTGGGGATCGGCGGGGTCGAGCGCGATCAACTCCTCGATCTGCTCCTTGTAAATTTTGTGCCGCAGTTCCCGTTCCTGCGGCGCGGCGAAGATGGCGTTGAACTGGATCTCGCAGAGGGCGATCCATTTGGCTTCTTTGGCCGTCAGTTTTCCGCCGGCCGACAAGGCCGCGGCCTTCTCCAGATGCGCGTACGCCCGCCTCCAGTCGTCGGCGTTGGCGTAAGCCTTGGCCAGGCCCAGTTCCGCCATGGCCAGCGCCGGATCGCGGCGCAAGGCTTCGTGGAACGAGCGCGCGGCATCCACCCAGACATAGGAGTGCAGCAGCGCCACGCCCTGGTTGTAGTAAGCCTGCGCTTCGGCAGAGGCGGTCGAGACGCGCTGGCTCAGCTGGCCAATCCTGTCCAGCAGCGCAATGGGCCGCTCC
>DATMAF010000155.1:0-7443 GCA_035560315.1 Terriglobia bacterium
TGGCATACGTATCGATGAAGGTGTCGAGCTGGGTTTCATGGAGGCGGTCGATCAGGGCTTCAAAACTTCCCATGAAATAGGTATTCCCGCGGCGCAGCGGTCCGGAGAAGGTGAATCCAAACTGGTTCCGCTTGAAGGGGGCCGGCTCCACCGGCTCCGGCCCGCGCTCCACCCAGTTGCGCGCATCCAGCTTGCTGTTGCGCAGATACTCGAACAGCGTGCCATGCCAGTTGGTCCCGCCGGAGCGGGTGATGGAATTCAGCACGCCGCCGGAGCCCCGGCCGTACTCCGCGCTGTAGGTGGTGCTGAAGACCAGCACCTGAAGCACCGCGTCGCTGCCCAACTGCACTCCCGCGGCGCTGCGGGGCGAGCTGTTCCCCGTGTCCATGATGTTGGTTCCGTCCAACAGAAAGGTGTTGGAGGAGGCCCTGCCGCCGGAGACGTTCAGCGAGCCGCCCCCCGTGCCGCGGGAGGAATTGACCGAGGACGGGTCGCTGACGCCCGCCTCCAGGGTTGCCAATTGGGAATAGCTGCGGCCATTCAAGGGGAGCCCCACCAGCAGGCTCTCGTTGATGCGCGTGGTCGCCGACGCGGCGGGCCGGGAAGCGGCGCGGCTCCCTGCTTCGGAAGCTGCTGCGGCGGGAGCCGGCGGGGCTGGCTGCTGCGCGGCGACGCGCACGGGCAGCGCCAGCAGGAGCCCTACTCCGAGCCCCCTCCACGCCGCCTCCCGGAAGCGCACCCGCTGTCTCCTGCCCGCACCCCTGAACACGCTCGCGGAGCTGTGCCAGTGCATATTGCCTCCCCCCGGATGCGCCGCCCGCGCAGGAGCCGGGATCGCACTTGGCGAACCCAGCCACCCCAAACACTGTCAGCAGTATCTCTCAATTCGGCGGCGTTCGGAACGGGAAGTTTTGCTGCCGGAAGCGGAGCCGCCAATACAAATCCCCGGCTGCCCGCAGCAGACAGCCGGGGATTCCCTCAGTGGTTGCGCTCTCCGAGTCCGGCGACCGGCCCGACTTCCGCCTTAATGGCTGAAGAAGAAGCAGCCGATGACCGGGATCTCCTCGTCCAGAGCAAAGACCGTCAACTGCCCGTCGTCGCCCTTGGCCATCTGCAAGGGTCCGCCTTCGCAGGCAGTGGCTTCAGTTCCCAGTAGTTTGAGCGCGATGTCGCCTTTCTGCGCTTCCGTTGAGACATTGAACTTCAGGTAACCCAGGATCCCGGGCTTGATGCAACTCTTGCCCTTGGCGGAAAAATCGACCACCATCTGGGAACTGTCGGATTTGTCATCGGCCGTCGCGACCGTCACCTCGCCATCGGCCAGCTCCACCGCCAGGCCGCGTTCCACCTCGGTGTAGGTGAGGAGTTTTTTGGGAACGCCCACGTGCACCACGACGCTCCCGATCTGGCCGCTTTCGCCTCCGGACAGCGTCAGCGGAATGTCAATGGGATCACCCGGCTTGGCCGCCGCGATACCCACATTCACCCGCAGACCGGAGTCCTGCGCCGCCGCCGGAAGCGCCGCTCCGGAGACCACCAGCATTGCCGCCAGCGCAACGGCCCATCGCGCCGGAACCGCACCCCGCCTTGGCGGTCCCGGATCCTTTTTTGCAGCACTTGCATGCCACCGCACCATATAAGGACACCCCCTATAAGAGCGGCCTGCATCTGATCCAGTGCTATCCACCACCGGAGCGGACCGAAGCCGGCTTGCGCTTCGCGACCAGATCCTTGTAGGTGGACACCAGCACGCCGCTCGGACGGAAATTATACTCCTGTGCGAAGGCAGTGTGCACGAAAACCGGCTTGCCGTCGAAAATCGTCAGTTGCGGCTGGATGGTGTGGATCTGTTCCTCCGGGATCGTCAGGTAATCCTTGTCCAGCACCTGCAAGTCCGCAAATTTGCCGGCTTCAATGGTGCCGAACTGCTCCGGCCGGAGCATATATTCGGCGGCCCAACTGGTGATCATGCGCAGCGCCGTGGGGCGATCCAGCCGCTCCTGCGGCCCCCAGACCTTCCCGTTCTCGTCCTTGCGGGTGATCATGACTTCCATATCGTCCCAGAGATAGGAGTTGCTGTCGGATTCAAAGACCACCTTGGCTCCCGCCGCCAGCAGGCTTTTCACGGGGCTGAGGAACTCATGGGCCACCTTCTCGCCGTAGGCGTCCGCCTTGTCCTGTCCTTCAGAGATCGAACGCGCCACGTAACAGCTAAAGAAGATGCCCAGTTGCGCTCCGCGCTTGAAGTCCGCCGGGTTCACCATGTCGCAATGGTCGACGGCCCAGTTTTTGGTGGCGTCTTTGCCCCGTTCTCTCTGGAGCTGTTCCACGAGATTGAAGATCAGCCGGTGCGACTTGTCGCCCGCCACATGGGTGTTGGCGAAGCGCACGCCGTTGCGGCCGGCGGCCAGCGTCCACTCCGCATAGTAGTTGGCCTGAATGGGCGCCGCGCGGTTGACGGCGCCGCGGTACTCGATGTCATAGTGGCACTGCCCGGAGGGAAACCAGCTGTCAATGACCCCATAGGCCTGCTCCCGCTTCTGATCGGTGCAGGCGCGGGTCGTGACGCCATCCACCGCTGTCGGCCCGATGCCCGTGAGCCAGATCTTTTCCGTGCCGGTATTGATGAGCTTGCCCAGAGCGGGCATCTGCTTCTGGAAGTCATAGACCGAGCCGAACTCTTCGATATTGCCCCAGCCCAGCCGCATGGTCATCTCGCCGCGGGATTCCAGCCATTGGTAGGCTTTCAGCGAATCCTGGGGCAGACGGGTGGAGATGGTGGTCAGACCCATCGAATTCAATTCCTGCATATTGGCTTTGTACATCGGGCCGAGCACTTCCGGGGCGCGGTTGTACGAGTAGGGAAGCGCCAGCCGGCTGGCGGGCGGCTCCAGGTGGCCGTCCGGCCGCCCGCCGGCATCCACCCAGTAGCGGCCGTACTTGCGGATGTAGTCCCCGTATTTCGCATCCAAGATGTCCCACGCCTTGCTGTTGACCATCACTCCCATGAAATCGGGGATTCCCACCGAGAGGATGACCGGATTATTCGGCGTCACCCGATCCACATCCCACCGCGTCAGGTCATCGAACATGATCTTGGCCTGATCCACGGTGCCGCCGCGAATAAACGCCAGTTGGTTGGCCAGGTAGAGCCATTGGCCGGGCGCCGGATTTTCGCGCGCCATGATGCCCTGGATCTGGTTCAGCACATCCTCCTCATTGCGAACGCCGCGCCAGTCCACCGGATAGCGGTTTAACTGCCGGGCGGTAAACTGCCCGCCATAGTCGTTCTCGGCAGCGTTATACATGTGGCGGTGGGTATCCACAAAGCCGGGGATCACCGTGCGGCCCTTCAGGTCCAGGACCTGTGTGTTGGGCCCCGCCAGCCGCATGATCTCGTCATTCGTTCCGACCGCGGCGATCCGCTGGCCCCGGATGGCCACCGCCTGGGCAATGGAGAAGTTTTGATCCACGGTAACGATCTTCCCGTTTCGCAGGATGAGATCCGCCGCGTTCTGGGCGCGGCCCCCCAGGGGCGTCAAGATGGCCCAGCATAACAATCCGATCCCAATCACGACCTCGTTCGGAAGCAGAGGCAATCTCTTGTGCATTGGTCAACCTCCCAACCTCGTCTCTCCGGCTCTCTCCCGGGCAGACCAATTCCGTTGCAAAACAGCTTGTATTTTGGACGGTCCGATCCCAGAACTGGTTTCTTGCGACTTCCGCAAGCGTTAGCCCAGGCCAACGCTTGCGGCTCGATTGCCGCACGGACAGCCCTGGCAGTAGATCGCAGTCCCTGGGAGATCGCCTTCTACCAAGACCAAGGAGCGGGCTTACCCTAACACGATGCGGAAGAGCGCGTCAAGCCTGTCCCCGGGCGGCGGCCGATGCGCCTCGGCGACCGCACAGCGACGGCTGGCTTAGCCGGCGCCGGAGTTCGGCGGCGGTCCCCAGTTCTCCACCTGCTTCTTCAAGTGGCGAACTGTATCGTACAGTTCCGGCAGCTTGCGGAAGACCGCGGCACACTTCAGCCAGAGCTTGTTCTCGATTGCCGGATAGCCGGAGACCATGGCGTTGGCCGGAACGTCATGGGGAATGCCCGTCTGCGCGGTCGCCACGACGTTGTCGCCCAGCGTCAGGTGGCCGGCCACGCCCACTTGTCCGGCCAGCAGCACATTCTTGCCGAGACGGCTGCTTCCGGCCAGCCCCACCTGGGCGCAGAGAATCGCCTTCTCTCCCACCACCGAGGCGTGCCCCACCTGCACCATATTGTCGAGCTTTGCGCCCCGGCAGACCCGCGTCTCGCCCACCGTGGCGCGGTCCACGGCGGAAAGCGCCTGCACCTCCACGTCGTCCTCGAGCACCGCGATCCCGGACTGCACAATCTTGTAATGGCTGCCGTCCTGCTGCCGGGCAAAACCAAAGCCATCCCCCCCGATGACCACCCCGTTTTGCAAGACCACCCGGTTGCCGATCTGGCAAAACTCGCGCACCACGGCGTGGCTGTGGGCGCAGAAATCATCGCCAATCCGGGCGCCCTCATAGATCACCACGTGGCTGCGCAACTGCGCTCGGGCGCCGATGACAACATCCCGCTCGATGACTACATAGGGACCGATGCTGGCTTGCGGCCCGATCCGCGCCGAAGGATGGATCACGGCCGTGGGATGCACTCCGACTTCAGGTTTGGGCGGCTGATAGAACAACTCCAGCGCACGGGCAAACGCCAGATACGGGTCAGCGCACCGCAAAGCGGCTTGGGGCACCGGGCCAAAATCCTGCGGCAGCAGCACGGCTCCCGCTCGGGTGGTCTTCAACAAGGGAACGTATTTTCTGTTTGCCAGGAAGCTCAGTTCCGAAGGGCCGGCCTTCTCCAAGGTGTTGACCCCGGTGATTTCCCGCTCTCCATCGCCATCGAATTGAATTCCAAGCCGATCTGCCAGCTCGCGAAGTTTCATGCGGCATCCTTTCTCCAGCTCTCCAGCCAGAGGCTTACCCGGACAGGGCCTCCATATTTTATAATTTATTTGTTTTCAATAAAATAACCGCGGCGGCGAAGCCCTCCGGCGGCGCTGTGCCTTTCCAATGACCAGCAAATGGAATGAATTTCTATCGTTTACAGCAACCTCCGCCTATGCTAGTATGTCCAGCGGTTGCTGTCAATCTGTGGAAATCTTCTAACCTTTTGATATTAAGATAGTTATCATTAGTTTTTGGGTGGAACAAATTGGCTGTAAAATCACAGACCGAACGACATATTATGGCCTTCTTGAACCACCTCCGTGTCGAAAAAGGGCTGGCAAAGAATACGGTGGAATCTTACGGGCGCGACCTGAGAAAGTTTGCTCGCTTTTGGGACCAGAAGAAGCGCGAATTGCGCCACGTTTCACCCCTCGACCTCCGGGAATTCCTGCTGCTGCTGGATCGCCAGAAACTCAGCGGACGCTCGATTGCCCGTCACATCGTCAGCCTGCGGCAGTTTTTCCTCCACCTCATCCGTGAAGAGGTGCTTTCCAGCAACCCGACCGAGAACCTGGAATCCCCCCGCGCCTGGAAATCACTCCCCAAATATCTCAGCGTAGAGGAAACCCAGGAATTGCTGGAGAAGCCCGAACCAAGCACTCCGCTTGGGGTGCGGGATCGCGCCATCCTCGAATTGCTTTACGGCTCCGGGCTGCGCGTGAGCGAACTGATCGCGCTGCGCCTTGGCGATGTTAACCCGAACGAGGGGACGGTGCGTACGGTGGGCAAGGGCAACAAGCAACGGTTGGTTCCTGTGGGCAAGATGGCGGTGGCTGCGATCGAGAAGTATCTCCAGGAATCCCGGCCGGCGCTGCTGGCCTCCCGGCCCTCGCCCTGGTTGTTTGTGAGCCGGCGGGCAACGCGGCTGACCCGCCAGAGCGTCTGGCTGCTGTTGGCCCGTTACGGACGGCTGGCAGGGATCAGCCGGCCGGTTACGCCGCACCTGTTGCGGCACAGTTTTGCCACCCACCTGCTGGCGCGAGGCGCTGATCTGCGGTCCGTGCAACTGATGTTAGGACATGCCGACATTGCCACCACGCAAATCTATACGCATGTCGCCGGCAGCCGTTTGCAAGAAATTTACCGGCGTCATCATCCCCGGGCCCGGAGCGCTTGAACCGGACCGCCCGGGGAACGGGCTGGCAAACTTGGACGGAAGGCGCGGCGCCTAGCCGCAGCAGCAATCCGGAGCAGAGATAACGATGAGCGATTACCTTTTCCTGATGGAAAGCCGGGTCAGCCCGGCGCAATGGCAAGTGCTGCTGATGGTGGAACAGGTGGCCGCCAGCCTGCAAACCAATCTGTATCTGGTGGGAGGGGCCATCCGCGACCTGGTCGCCGGCTCTCCCATCGAGGATTTCGATTTCGTCGTCGAGGGCAAAATCGGCAAGTTGGTGAAGGAATTGCGGCGGCGCGGGGCCCGCGTGCTTTCCGAGAATCCGGCGCTGCAAAGCGCGGAATTGGAATTTGCGCCGGGGATTGTGGGCAGCATCTCCATGGCGCGCACGGAAACGCGCTCCCGTCCCGGCGCGGCGCCGCGCATCGCGCCAGCCACCATTATCGCCGACCTGCGCCGCCGCGATTTCCCGATGAACTCCATCGGCCTTTCCCTGAGTCCCAACTCCCGGGGCTTGCTGCTCGATCCCTCCAATGGGCTGGCGGACATTGAAAAGCGGGAGATCCGGCCCCAGCACAACTACATTTTTCACGACGACCCGGTCCGCATGTTTCGCGCCGTGCGGCTGCGAGCCACCCTGGGGTTTTCCTGGAATCCGAAGCTGACCGCGCAGTTTCAGAATGCATTGGAAGCGGGCTTGGCGGAATTGGCCGCCGGGGAACCCCTGGCGCAGGAATTGCGCCAGGTCGCGCAAGCCCGCCACCCGCTGCCCATTCTCAAGGAGCTCGAGAAGGAAAAGCTCTTGCGGGCCCTGAATCCGCGCCTGCAAGGCAAAGCGTTGGATTGGCCGGCCTTTGCGAAGGCCGCCAAAGCGTCCCACCAACTGGCGCAGGCCGGTGTGCGGGCCCCGTCGTTCGCCTTGTTCCTGCACTTGCTCACGCACAAGCTGTCGCCGCGCGACCGGCAGTCGGTTTACGACCGCCTGCGGCTTCTGAAAGCGGAACGCATCCTGCCCCAGAAACTGGAGAGCGAGGCCCGGGCGCTGGCCAAGGAAATCGGAGGCAAAGCTGGAAAGAATCCGTACCAACTGTTCCAATTGCTTTCCAGCGCGCCCGCCGACGTGCTGTTTCTGCTGCTCACGAATTTCCCGCAGCAGACCGTGCAAGCACGCCTGAAAACTTATTTCTCCAAATACCTGCCCCTGCGGGCTAATCTGCCCGCCCAGGAACTGGAGCGGCTTGGAGTGAAGCCGGGCACGCCCCGTTTCCAAAAGATTCTGGAGGCCTATTTCCGCGCGGCCGTTG
>DATMAF010000156.1:0-6259 GCA_035560315.1 Terriglobia bacterium
CGGGTGCCGGCCTTGATCAGGTGATTGCGGAGCCAGCGGATGCGCTGTTTGCGGATCTGGTTTTCCAGCGCCGCGCCGGAGAGCGGTTCGCCCCGGGGGCTGTGCTCCTGAATCTGCCGCCGCAGTTCTTCGGTAATCAGCCCGCTATTGGCGCGGGATTCGGTGCGCCGGATCAGTTCGCGGAGCCAGTGCCATTCTTCCTCGGCGTCGAAGCCGGGAACGCGCATCGGCGTGTAATCGGGCACGACCTCTTCCGGGACGCGGCCATCGCGGGCTCCGACCACATAGCAGGTGGACAGATGCATCAGCGCGGCGTGGCTGCAACTGCGCTGGAACTCCACCAGGTGGGCCAAGGCTTCGACATTGGTGGCCAGAGCATCCCGCAGATCCGGGTTAAAGTCCGTCAGGCCGGCGCTGTTGACGATCAAATCCAATTCCCGGCGCAGGCGCGCCTGCATCTCCGGCCGGATTCCCAGGCCTGGCTGCGACACATCCCCTTCCACGACCTCGATTCGCTGGCGCAAAAAGCTCGCCAGCCCGTCGCCGTAAATTTCGTAGAGCGCGTCGAAGGCGGCGGACTCCTCCACCATTTTCTCGAACCGCCGCAAGGCGGTGTTGCGAGCCTGGCTGCGGATCAGCAGATAAATTTTCCCGAGTTCCGGCAGCTTGCGGAGCAGGTGAATCAGCCACACCTTGGCAATAAAGCCGGTGACGCCGATCAGCAGGATCCGCTTTCCGGCCAGCGCCTGGCGGACCGACAAGGTCACCGGGGTGTGGCGGGAGTCGAACTCCACCAGGGCGCGAACGGGCTTATGCACCCTTCGCCGGGCGGGGCAGATCGACCGCTGCAACAGTTCCGGCGCGTTCCGGGCGCCCAACTCCAGGAGCAAGCGATCCTGGGAGATTCGCCCGTCCGGCCGGCGCCCGATGAGCCGCGCCAGAGCGCCCCGCGGACGCACCACCGGCTCCAGCAAGCGGCCGGTGGCGAGCCCATCGCGAAACTCCAGGCGGTTGGTCAGCAGATATTCCACTCCCAAATGATTCGCCAGCGGGCGGATGACGTGATCCATACCCTGGCTGACCAGCACCACCGGCCCGTTCTCGGCGATGTGCTGTTTGAGGAGCTCCACGCCGCGCCGTTTCAAGCGCGGCTTCATCACATACTGAAAATATTCCTCTCCCAGCAGGTCCAGCCGGTCCTGGCTGATGCCGCGCAGCAGGACGTGAAGCAGGCGGGTGGCAAAGACCCGGTGGATCAGATAGAGGAACGGACGAATCACCGCCGAGAGTCCCAGCGCCCACCGGCGCGTCCACCGCTCCGAAAAGCTCTGCGCATTCCAGGTGATGAATGCCACCGGACGGACGGCACTGAGATTCAACAGGCTTCCCTCCACCCTCCAATAAACGCGGGGCACTCCGTGGGGGAATCCGGAATCCTGCGATACTGGCGAACCCGCAACGGGATTCAACGACTGCACCTCATTTTCGCCTGGCCTGCGAGGCTGGAAGATACTCGTGGCCGGCGATGGAAATGTTAATTCTATGCGAGTCAAAAGCGGATTTACAACCAGAGTGTCCGGCGCCGACCGCCCCGCTATGCGGCTATCGTCTGTCCCTTCAATTGGTTCCGGGTTCATAAAGCTCATAGATAAGGGGAGTTGCCAGGATTTCTGTGAAACTGTGCCAAGCCGCTTGGGCCCCCGGGCGGGCCTGATGAGATGGCGGAAACTGGTTGTCTCAAAAAGATGCATTTTTTGATTGGGAAGGGAGTAGAATGACCACAGCAAAGGTCCAAAGTCCCGTATCCGGGAGGTAACCATGTCTGGGTTAATGCCTATGCTGGTGGTTTGGGGCGTGATTACAGGCATTTTGGTTTGCCTGATCATCTACCGGGCCATCCTGGGGGTGCATGAGGAAGATCAATTGTTCCTCGATCGCGCCGAAGCCGCGCTTGAACGGGAAAACCAAGAAGTGTTGAAGCGAATTAACCGGCTGGATCCTATCATCCGCTGGGTCGCAATTGTCTCCGGGACGCTGTTTCTGATCATCGGAGGCATCTGGCTCTACCGCGGACTCTACACCATTCCCGCCCTGGAATAGGGCAGATGCTTGGCTGGCTGCTGGCGGCAGAGCGGGCTGCCGGCCAAGGCGGTGAAGTTCTCTCGGCAGGGAAGGCTCGCGTCACCTCCGAGGAGAGCATCCTGGCGTTCGGCCTTCCGCCTTCGCAAAGGGAGCAGTCTGGAGTTCGCCAGGCCGGAAGGGAGCAAGGCGGAGCGGGATCAGGGAGTTTCATTACGCGCCGCTAGCGGATAGAATGGAGCGTGCTCCACCGCCACCGGGTGAGAAATCCGTTATGGCCCGTCGCACTGCTGGCGCCGTTGATGGCGCTGTCCGCCTGCCGGGACGTTCCCCCTTCCCGGAGTGGAGGGCCGCCGCGGCAGTATGCGTTTGTCACCAACGGCGCCAGCAGCACAGTGAGCGCCGTCGAGCTGGCCACATTCCGAATCGCCGGCACCATGGTGGTGGGGGAAGACCCCACGGGCATCGCCGCCAATCCCGTTCACAATGAAGTTTACGCGGTGAACACCGGCTCCGGCACCGTTTCCATCATCAATGCGGAGACGCTGCAAGCGGAACGCACCGTGGCCGTGGGCCGGACGCCCTATTCGATTGCCGTATCGCCGGATGGCCGCGCCGGCTTTGTGGCCAACGCCGGCTCGGACAGCGTTTCCGTGCTCGATCTGGAAGCTCGAAGCGTGCGCAAGACCATTCCGGTTGGCCGCTCGCCCGGCTCATTGCAAGTGGCTCCGGATGGCAAGACCCTGGTGGTGTCGAATCGCAATAGCGACTCGGTCAGTATCATCGATCTGGCAACGATGACGGTCGTGGCGGAGGTGCGCGTTGGCAGCCGGCCGGGGCCGGTCGCCATCTTGCCGGACAGCTCCCAGGCCTTCGTCGCCAACGCCGGCAGCGCCACGGTTTCGGCCGTGGACCTGCGGTCGCGCCGGTTGCTGGCGCATTTGGAAACCGGCACGACGCCGGCCGCGCTGGCCCTGAAGCCGGATGGCGGCGAGCTGTTCGTCACCCATTTCGACTCCGATTCCGTCAGCATCATCAATACCTACGCCGACGAGGTCGCCGAGAGCTTGAGCGCCGGACGGAATCCCAGCCAGGCGGTTGTCGATGCCTCCGGCGGGTTGCTGTTCTTTACGAATTTCGGCTCCGATACGGTTTCCATCGTGGACATCAACTCCCGGCGCATCCTCGCTTCCCTGGCCGTCGGCAGCGGCCCCGATGCGCTGGCCATCACGCCGGACGGTCTTTATCTGTTGGTGGTAAACAGCCGATCCAATGATCTGGCGGTGGTGGATATCGCCCGGCGGTCGCTGGTTACGATGACGCCGCTGGGACGCCAGCCGCGCGCCATCGCCATCAAGGCGGTACGGCCGGCGCCGGACCGCCGCCCCGGTTCCTAGCCGCTTCTGCCGGGCTTGGGCACGGCCCGGCTCAAGAAGGCAGCGGGACCGCCAGCCAGCCCGCCACGGGAAGCGTTTCGAGAGGCAGTTGCTCCCGCCACGCCGAGACCTGGAACTCGAAGGGCTGAGCGGCGGGAAGATCCAGCGCAGGCAGGCAGACTTCCACTTCCAGAATCTTGCCCAGCACCGCTTGTCCCACGGGGCCGTTCGGAGGCGGTCCCGAAGCGCTGCGAATCTGGCAATGCAGGCCGCTCTGCCCCCCATCGGGCGCGCAACTCACCTCCAGCTCCCGGATCCGGTCGGAGGAATTTCGGATTCGCAGCCGCAGAGAAACAGTCTTCATGGTTTCGGCAGGATCCTTGCAAAATTCGATGCGCAGGAAGAACCGCTCCGCATTCCGGCCAAAGAACAGTTCCCGCAGAGCGGGCGGCTCTCCATGCATGGTGGTGGCGCGGGTTAGGGGGCGATAGTGGCCGGCCCCCATCCATTCAAAGTAGCTGCTCACGCGGCCGTCGATGCGCGGGGACAGCGCAACGTCCGGCGGCGTGGAGATCACCGCCACGCGCACCTTGGCGATGGGTTGCGAAAGCGTCTCCGGCGGCCGCTGGCCCAGGGCGCGGTAGGCATTGGCCAGGTGCGTGCGGTAGAGCTCGTCAAAGTCGGGGTCATTCGCGGTGGAGTTTTCCGGGCCGTACCACCAGCACCAATCGCTGCCCTCGGCGATCAGCAGTTCCTCCTGCGCCAGGGCGCGTTGCTCGGCGGAGACCTGCGCTTGCGCGGCTTCGAAACAATCGCGCGCCTCCGCCAGCAAATCCCACGCCTGGTTGTCCTCCGGACTCCCGATCCAGATATCAAAGTTGCCGTTGATCCACGAGCCAGGCGCCAGGCGCGTCAGCGGGAACGGCTCTCCATAGCGCGCCAGGCCTTGGGAAACCGTTACGCATTCGATCGAAGGCTCCGCCGACAGCCGGCGGTACAGCGCCCGCAGGAAGGGTCTGCCGTTGAAGGGGAAGTGTTCCCAGGCGTTTTCCCCGTCCAGAATGATCGGCAGCAGCGCCGGGCGGCCCCGCGCCAGCGCCGGCTGGGCGCTGGCCAGAATACGGCGCAGCAGGTCGGCGGCAGCGGCTTCGGCCTCCATGCGGCTGTAGACGAAGCCAATCAAGTCGGACAGCTCCTGATCGCGGAACAGCACGTCGATGGGACCGCCCGGGGTGGCGAAGCGGTACGGAGCGTAGAGCCGGTCGGCGTTCTGCATCGCCCCGGAGGCGTCGCGATGGAACGGCACACTGGTGGAATGGGTGAGAATGCGCTGGTCGGTTGCGATCCAACGAAATCCCAGCGAGGCGCACAGCCGCAGAACTTCCTCCGAGACCGCGCCTTCCGATGGCCAGACGCCCTGCGGCGTCCGGCCAAACAACCGCTCATGCAGAACCACCGCCCGCTCCAATTGCAGCCGGGCGTCTTCCGGATGCCGGAATCGCCGCCGCGGCAGCGGCACCCAGGGGTGCGCTTCGGTGGCGATATAGTTGTCGCAAAGCAGGGGCAGGATGGGGTGGTAGAACGGTGAAGTTGAAATCTCGATCTGGCCCCGCTCGGCGGCGCGCCGGTAGGCCGGGAGAATGCCCTGGAGGAAGGCCGCCTGTTTGCGGTACAGCAACTGCTGGTCGGCCAGGCTGTAGCCTTGCTGTTTCTCCACCAGAGCCGCGATCTCCGGATCGTTCGCAAGGAACAGTTCGTCCGACCAGGCCAGTTGCGAAAGCACCTGGAGATCGGTGTAATCGCGGGTCTGAAACAGCGGCAGCAGCAGTTCCGCCTGAAATCGCTGGGATTCCGCCCGCTCGTACAGCTCCCGGTAGCGCGGATAGCGGCGGATCAGATGATCGACGTTGGCCTGGAACAGGTTGCGCAGAAGAAACAACCGCTGCTCCAGGGTCAGCTCATCGGCGGGCTGGAAAGCGGTCTCTTGCACTAGCTCCTGTGCCGTCCCAGCCGCGTAGTCCTCCAGTTGCAGCAGGAGCGACGGCACCAGGTTGAAGGTCATGCGGACGTTGGGAAATTCCTCCAGCATGGCGACCATGCCGTAGTAATCCTTCAAAGCGTGCAGGCGCACCCACGGCAGACGGTACCAGCCCGTCGCCAGGTCCTTGTAATAGGGCTGGTGCATATGCCACAGCAGGGCCAGCAAAATTTTTCCGTCAGCCATAAATCCCCGAGCGAGCAAATTCCGCCCCCCGGCAGCGACGGGAGGCGACGGTGATCGCGCCGGCGGGACGGGACGCGGAACGCGGACTCGGCCGGAGGCCTATGGGGTAGGGAATCCTAGCGGTGCTCGTTGGCGGGAAGCGCAGCCGAGAGGGCAAGATACGTCTTAGAGATATGGTCATGCCAGTACAGTGTTTCTTCATCGGCCAAAGCCCATAAGTAGCCGATGAAGAAAGACCCTGCGCTCACAATGCCTCCCAGGACGCGCCAGAGTCGCTGCCGCCGCGGGGCCGGCCGGCCGTCGAAACTCACCAAGCATAACCCCGCGGATTTCATCCCCGGCGTGGTCGCGGCGCCCCAGACAAACACCAGGCCGAACAGCAGGATCACTACCAGGGAACCACAAACGGCGCTGCCAAGCAACAGAGGACTGGGTGTCAAGGAAGTATCCAGCAGCCGCGCCGAGGAGAGCCCGGCCAGAAAGAACAGGATCGCCCCGGCAACATACTGAGCATCTTTGAGTAGCGCCGCCATCCGCAGCGCCAGCGGCGCGACCGGGAAGGAACGCCGGAGCGGCTCGG
>DATMAF010000157.1:0-2935 GCA_035560315.1 Terriglobia bacterium
GGAGCAACCGGCGCCGGCGCAGCCCAGCCCCCCCCTGTCGAATGCTCTGGCGGGCCGGCTGCCGTCCGCCATGCCCCGCTCGCTTTCCGGAAGGGGGCAGCAGCGCAGCGCGATTGTCCGTATTGCCCCGGACAGCACCGTGGAAACGCTCTGGAGCTCCACCGAGGAGAACGCCTTCGATCTGAGCCTGGCGGGGAATCAAATGCTGTTCACGACCGATGAAAAGGGACGGGTCTACCAGTTGCGGAACGGCCGCGAACTGTCGCTGCTGGCGCAGACCGATCAGGAGCAGACCACGCGCGTGATCCCGATGGGAGATTTCCTGCTGCTGACCACGGCGAACCTGGGCAAGGTTTACCGCATGGATCAGCAGCCGGCCAACCGCGGCTCGTTCGAGTCCGAGGTTCGCGACGCCGGCAACATCGCGGCCTGGGGCCAGATTCGCTGGAGCGCCGAAGTGCCCGAGGGAACCTCGCTGCGTCTGTTTACGCGCACGGGCAACTCCTCCCGGCCGGATGCCACCTGGAGCGAGTGGTCTCCGGCCTACACCCGCAGCGAAGGAGAACCCATGCGCAGCCCGGCGGCCCGCTATGCGCAGTGGAAAGCCGAATTTCAGTCCGCCGGCGGCCGTTCGCCGGTATTGCATGAAGTCACCCTGGCCTACCTGCCGCGCAATCGGGCGCCCGAGCTGACCGAGCTTCGGACCACCCAGCGCGGCCTGGAACGGCCCTCCTCCGGCTCCGGAGCGTCCAGCGGTGGACCGGCGGCGCAAGCCAGAGTTGGCAGCACTGTTCGGGCGTTTTCCGGCATCGGTTCGGCGGCGCGGCAGACCCAGCAGCCCGGCGTCGACATCAGCTGGCTGGCTTCCGATCCCGATCAGGATGAGCTGACCTATACGCTCTATTTCCGAGGCGAGGGAGAGAAGGAGTGGAAGCTGCTCCAGGAAAACCTGAGCCAGAATTACTTTCAGTTGAATCCAGACGCCCTGCCGGATGGAACCTACCGGGTGAAGGTGGTGGCCTCGGATGCCAGCCAGAATCCGGAGCCCGCGGCCAGACGCGCCGAGCGGATTAGCTCGCCTTTCCTGGTGGATTTCACCTCCCCCGGGGTTGTCGCGCAAAGCATCCAGCGGAGCGGAGCCGCGACCGGGGCAGGACCTGGCGCGGAAGCGCAGGTTACGATTGTCTTCCGGGCGACGGATGCCGCCAGCAGCCTGGTTCGGGCTGAATACGCCATGGATGCGGAGCCGCTACGACCGGTATTGGCGGACGACGGAATTGTTGATTCCCCGGAGGAGACCTTCTCCATACGGGTAGCGCTGCCTGATTCCCTGGAGCACTTGATTACCCTCCGGGTTTATGATGCCGCCGGGAACGTGGGCGTGGGAAAGGTAGTGCTGCCAGGACAGGGGACTGTGGCCGGCCCGTAACGAACTGGTTACGGGGTTGGCCAGGGCATTACCGTGTCGGTGCCGCGGGCGCGGCGCGAATTGGGCCGCTCCCCAAAAGTGCCGCATGGAATACAACTAAAGGCAGGATTCCCCGCATCTGAAAGAATGTGAGCAGGTGCGGCCCTAGTCAACGATCTTGAATTCGAGCTCGCAGGATGGTCACGGCAACGCGGAAGCTCAGGCGATTGCACGGGCACAGGAAGGTGACCCCGCCGCATTCGAGTCCTTGTACCATGCCCACAAGCGCCGCGTTTACTCATTGTGTTTGCGGATGGTCGGAGACGCGGCTGAGGCGGAGGACTTGACGCAGGAAGCCTTCCTGCAAGTATTCCGCAAGATCGGAACGTTCCGGGGAGAGGCGGCGTTCCCCACCTGGCTGCACCGGCTGACCGTGAACCTAGTGCTGATGCGGCTCCGCAAGAAGGGCTTGTGGACCGCTTCGCTGGATGAGCCGGGATCCAACGAGGAGGACGCCCGGCCGCTGGAGGTGGGCTCTTTAGACTCGACGCTGGATGGTTCGGTGGACCGCTTGACGCTCGAGAAGGCCATTGAAGCGTTGCCGCCGGGATACCGGATTATCTTCCAGCTGCACGACATTGAAGGATACGAGCACAGGGAAATCGCAGGAATGATCGGCTGCTCGGTAGGAAACTCCAAGTCGCAACTGCATAAAGCCCGCATGAAATTGCGGGAGATGCTGCAATTGAAGCCGGCAGCCGCATCGGAGAAAACAGGATAGAATCTGACAACAGCGAAGCGCGCGTTCGTTCCGGCTGGTCCTTTCAAGACCGAGCGGGAGGAACCGCATCCGGGCAGAAGGCTATGCAATGTACGGAATTTGAAACTCTGTGGGCAGCGTTGGAGGATGACGGCGTTCTGTCTGCGGCGATGGAAGACCATCGCCGCGCCTGCCCGCGCTGCGCGCATTTGGTGGATGACCTGGTTTCCATCACGACCCATGCCCGCCGGTTGCAGCTGCAAGAAGAACCGCCGGCGCGTGTCTGGGTCGGGCTGCGAAACCAGCTGGAACAAGAAGGGCTCATCCGGGAACCGGTGGCTGCGGTGTGGCAGCCCCGCTGGCGGACGTCGCCGGCGACGGCGTGGCTGTTTCGTCTGCCGATGGGGCTGGCTTACGCCGCGGTATTTTTCCTGGCGGTAGGGGCGATGTACCTGCACAGCATCCTCTCTACTCCCGCCGCCCCGCCGTTGGTGGTTACGGCGCCGCAGGTCCCGCCGGTTGTCGTGGCGCAGGAGACTGCCGAGACCGATGCCGACGTGCAGGCGTTGCTCCAAAAGATGCCGGAAGAGCACCGCTCCACGTTTGTCGCCACCTGGAACCAGGTAAACAGCTCGATTGAAAACCTCTCGAACTTTGTGCAAACCCATCCGGACGATCCGTTCGCGTTATATCAGCTTCAGAACGCATTTCAGCAAAAAGAACGCCTGCGGGAGACTTTGGCGCGATGGGAAGAGTTTTAAAGCAGC
>DATMAF010000158.1:0-2438 GCA_035560315.1 Terriglobia bacterium
GCCTTCGGCGCGGCGGCCGCCGCGCCGCTTTCCCCGCCGGCGGAAGGCCCGCCCGCGGCGATGTCCGCAGGGATGAGCCGGGAGGAAGTGTTCCGGTACATCGCGGAGGCAGTCGCGGCGAGCGAGGCGCGGCAACGCGACGCAGTGGCGCGCCTGGTCCAGGCGGCAGCGCGGGAGGCCGACGCCCGGCGGCTGAGCGACCGTCAGGAACTGGCGGAAAGTTTCCGCTACTTCCAGGCCGCGCAGGTCAACATGTGGAAGCAGCAGGTGGAAAGCCAGCAAATCGTCAGCGCGCTGGCCCAGCGCGCCGGATGGAATTCCGCGCCGCAGCCGTAGCCGGCGGCGCACGGCGAGGCGTCCAAGGAGGTGTCCGATGCAGCAATCTTCCTGGAAGGGAATAGTTCTGGGCCTGCTGCTGGCCGGCGCGGGGTGGGATGCGCGGGCGCAGTCTCCCGCCGCCGCGGCGCTCAGCGGGGTGCAACTGGCCTCCTTGCGGACGCAGGTGCGGCAATTCCAGGCCTCGCTCAATCGCGGCCTGCAAAACACCCTGGATCATCCCTTCGCCATGCTCCAGGATGTCAAGGGAGTTTACCTGCCGCGCTTCGGAGCGGTGTTCCATATGGAACTGAATCTGGCGCCGCTGCGCGTGCTGTCGGCGTTCGACGTGCGCCCCTACACCGAGGAGGAGTTGCGCCAGGCCCGCCAGACCAAGATCGATCGCATCCGCATCTTGAAAGAGCGTCTGAGCGAATTGCTTCGGGAGCATGGCGCCGAGCTCAGCGCTGTCCCTCCGGATCAGAACGTGGCGGTGGTGGTGCATCTGTTCCATATGCCCTCGGAGCAGACCGACGGTTTGCCCACTCAGATTGTTATCGAAGTCAGCCGCGGCGTGCTGGCCGATCCACAGGGGCTGGCGGTCTCAGCGGAGGAATTTCGCAAGAAGATTTCCGTGTTTGAGTTTTAGCGCCGGAGAGTCGCGGGACGATGGCAGCCCGAATGCGGTTGGGAGAGATGCTGATGGCGCGGGGCCAGTTGCAGCCGGATGAGCTGGACAAGGCGCTGGCCTTCCAGCGCGAACGGCCGGAGAAACTCGGTCGCATCCTGGTCGAGCTGGGCCTGCTGTCGGCGCGCGACGTGCTGGCGGCGCTCTCCGAGCAACTGGAGGTTCCGCTGGCGACGGCGCGGGATTTCCCCGCTCTCGCGCCGGAGGTCGAGGGCATCTCGCTTGCCTTTATGAAGCAGTTCCGGTTTCTGCCGCTCGGCGTGGAAAATTCTACGGTGACGCTGGCAATGGCAGACCCGCTGGATTCGGAAACCATTGCCGCCGTACGGCTGTTCACCCGCAAGAAGGTGCAAGTGCGGCTGTGCGCGGATCAGGAGATCCTGAGCGCCCTGGAGCGATATTACCCGGAGGCGCAGCCGGACTCGCCGGAGGTCGCCGAAGGAACGCCGGCAAGCGAGGCATCCGAGGACCTGGAACACCTCCGCGACATGGCCAGCGAAGCCCCGGTGATCCGCATGGTCAATACCTTGATCGCGCGGGCCGTGGAGCGCGGGGCCAGCGACATTCATCTGGAGCCGGCCGAGAAGGAGTTTCGCGTCCGCTACCGCCTGGATGGGGTGCTGCACGCGGTGGAAGCGCCGCCGCGCGAGGCGCAGGCGGCGGTCATCTCGCGCGTCAAGCTGATGGCCAAGCTCAACATCGCGGAGCGCCGCCTGCCCCAGGACGGCCGCATTCAACTGAAGATTCTCGGGCGCGACGTGGACGTGCGCGTTTCAACGCTGCCAACCCTGCACGGCGAAAGCGTTGTCCTGCGCCTGCTCGACCGCAGCGAGAGCGGCCGCTACGAGCTGGCCCGCCTCGGCTTCCCGGAAGACCTGCTCGGCCGCATGGAGCGCTTCAGCGCGCTGCCCTACGGCATGCTCCTGGTCACCGGCCCCACCGGCAGCGGCAAGTCCACCACGCTCTACAGCTTGCTGAAGCGGATCAACAGCGCGGAACGCAAGGTCATCACCATCGAAGACCCGGTGGAGTATCAGATCGACGGCGTGAATCAGATACACGTCAACCCGCAGATCGGCCTCACCTTCGCCGCCGGACTCCGGCACATCGTGCGGCAGGACCCGGACGTCATCATGGTGGGTGAGATCCGCGACCGCGAGACCGCCGACATCGCCGTTCGCGCCGCGCTCACCGGCCACCTCGTGCTTTCGACGCTGCACACCAATGATGCCCCCAGCGCCATTACGCGGCTGGTGGATATGGGCGTCGAGAGCTACCTGCTGACGTCCTCGCTGGTGGCGGTGCTGGCGCAGCGGCTGGTGCGCGTCAACTGCGCCCGCTGCAAGCGGGAAGAGCGCCTGCCGGCGGCCCAACTGCGCGCGCTGGGTATGCAGGTCCCGGGCGCGGAGCAATCCGTCGTTCGCGGAGCGGGGTG
>DATMAF010000159.1:0-5686 GCA_035560315.1 Terriglobia bacterium
GCGAAAGCCGCTTGCGCGCCGCCCTGCGGGCCGGGGCCGACCGCGCCATTCGGTCGCACGAGCCAATTCCTCCTGCCGACCGGGTGTTCCTCTGCACCGGGTCGGCGGCCGCCTCCGTTCAGGGACTCGCCGCCGTCAACCGCGGCGGCCATGTGCTGTTTTTTGCCGCCGCCGGCCCGGACAAGGAGCTCGCCATCCCGGTGACCAAGTTCTGGTTCAGCCAGCCGACGATCCAATTCAGCTATGGCGCGGCGCCGCGGGACATGGAAGAGGCCATCGAATGGATCCGCAGCGGGCAGGTGACGGTAGCGGACCTGATCACGCACCGCTTAGGAATCGAGCAGACGCCGCAGGCCTTTGACCTGGCGGCCCACCCGCGCGACGGTTCCCTGAAAATCATCATTCATCCAAACGGCGCTTGAGGGGCCTGCCCGGCGGGGCGTTCGATGCCGATATGTGCGCCCCGGTAGCGGAAGACGGCGGCGGCCGGCAGGCCAATCGCCCGCAGCATGGCGTCCAGCTCGCCCGCGGTGTAGGAGGCCCGCACGCTGGCGTCAAACAAGCGGCGCATCTCGCCCCTGTAGCGCCGGCCATGCCGCCACAGATGCCATCGCAACAGCAGGCGCGGGGGGCGCCGCAGGTCGCGCACCAGCACCGCCCCGCCGGGAGCGGCGACGCGAAAGAGCTCGCGGAGCAGTTGCAGCGGCTCGCGGGCGTGGTGCAGCACCGAGTTGCAAATCACCACCGGAAAGGCGGCGTCGCCAAACGGCAAACGCTGGCCGTCGGCGCGGAGCAGCAGCAGGCGGTCGGCCACCCCCGCCCGGACCGCGTTTTCGCGCGCGCAGGAGAGCATGTTGGGATAGCGGTCCAGCCCGACGAAGCGGGCCGCCGGCAGCCGGCGCAACAGTTTGATGGGAATTTGCGCCGGACCCGATCCCACATCCAGCGCCCAGAACGGAACGCAAGCGCTGCGCAGCGTCGGGGGCAGCAGGCGCAGCAGGTGCTCGACAAAGGTTTCGTCGATGGCGTCCAGATGCTGTTCCGCCGCGGCGGCGTTGTAACTGGCGACTTCGCCGGCCGCGTCCATCTCTTCCGGTTCGGGTATGCGTTCGAAATGCCAGAATCCCATCGCGACGGCATCCCCCGCAGGCTGGGCGGTCAGAATTGGTAGCGCAGGGAGAACTGGATCTGCCGGGAATCGCTCACCGTGCTGAAGATCTGTCCGGCGCTGCCGGAGGGAACGCCGCTGGCGTCAGGAAAAACGATCACGCCGCCGCTGGTCTGCGCGCCGGTGGGGCTGCGCGGGGTTGCAAAGTTGGGATGATTGAACAGGTTGAACAGATCGGCCCGGAATTCAAGCTGATGCGGCTCCCGAAGAACGAAGGTCTTGCTGAGCGATGCGTCCACATTCGCAAAGCCCGGCCCGTTGAGCGCGTTGCGGGCGACGTTGCCGTAAAAGCCGGCCGGCTGCAAACGAAACGCGGCGGGGTCGAACCATCGCGCCGGATCGCCCAGGATCACCTTGCCGGAAAAATCCGGGTTCCAGTCGGGCCGGTCCGCGATGACCGCGGCGTCGCTTTGCAGGTTGCCGGAACGGTTGATGCCATCGATGACGGAAAAGGGCAGGCCCGAGGAAACCGAAGCGATTCCGGAGAGGCTCCATCCTTCGAGCAGCCAGGAGACGCGGCTGGCGCCGGGGGCGCCGGGAATTTGATAAATCATGTGCAGGACGAGCCGGTGGCGGGCGTCGAACGCCGAGCGACCCTTGTCGAGGAAGATGTCCTCCGGGTCCTGGGTATTGGAGGGCTGGCTGGGCAAGGTGGTGAAGGAGGAGTTGTTGGTGCTCAGCGCCTTGCTCCAGGTGTAGGCGCCGCCGAAGGTCCAGCCTTGGCGGAAGCGGCGCTCGGCGCTGAGTTGCAGCGAGTGGTACCAGCTCATCCCATCCGAGGAGCGCCCCCGGATGGATCCGAAGCGGGAGTTGCGGCGGGTGGTCGCGCCGCCGGGACAGAGCGGATTGGGGCCGCCGCTGGCCGCCGGCAGGTTGTAGCATTTCCGGCCGTCGCTCAGAATCGTGGGAATGGCTGGGTTGGACTCCAGGGAACGGATAATGTGCAGGCCGAGATGGCCGCCGTACCCTGCCTTCACGATCCACTCGCCGCCCAGTTGCTGCTCCCATTGCAGGTTCCATTGCTCGGTGTAGGGCTGGCTGAGGCGGTAGTCGATGGACTGCCCGGTGGTGGAGAGCACCGGGGTGCGTCCCGTGGCCAGCGGGTTGGGAAACGGCGGCCCGCCCGCGATGAGCACGGTGTTGACGAAGGGCGGCACCAGCCGGGAATTGCCGTACATGTTTACGACCAGCGGATTGTAAAAGATTCCAAAGCCGCCCCGCAGCGCGGCGCGGCCGGAGGCCAGCGGGCTCCAGGCGAATCCAAAGCGCGGCGCCCAGGAGTTCCGGATGGGATTGAACAGCGGCCCGTAGGTGATCTGCGGGTCGAGCGGCGAGCGGAGATTGGCGAGCTGCCCGTTGACCTCGGCCGGAGAGGTGGAAAATTCGTAGCGGATTCCAAAATTCAGCGTCAGGCTGGGACGCAGTTGAAAATCGTCCTGCGCAAAGGCGCTGTAGCTGAGCCACCGCCATCCGGCCGGAGAGGCGGGGCCGTCGGCCGAGGTTCCTCCCAGGACGCCGATCCAGGAGGCCGGCGTGCCGGCCAGAAAATTGGTCAAGTTGACGAAGGTGTACTGGCCGTTGAAGAAGGTGCCGCGCAGCTCGTTGGTCTGATACCGCTGGAGGGAAACGCCGTAGCGCTGCGCGTGGCGCCCGCGGCGGTACGAAACGTTCTCCACGATCTCAAACAGATTGGTTACCGAGCGGGGCACAAACGTCTGCGCGCCGAGATTGGAAAGGCCATTCACGATCAGCAGGCCAAAGTTGCGCCCCGGCACCGGCGTGAGCGAAAGCCCTCCCGGAGCGGGGGCCTGCTCAATGGCCCCGTAGGTGCGATTGAAGGCGAAATGAAATTCGTTGAGCGCGTTGGGCGAAAGCGGAGCGGAAAGTTTTGCCAGCGTATAGGTGTTGCGGTGCGGCAGCGACTGCGGGAAGCCGGGCACCGGAGTGGTGGGAAAGGGCGGTTCCACCAGGCTGTCCTGAAGGGAGAGCCGGCCATAGAACAAGAGTTCGCGCGGCAGGCGATGGTCCACGCGCCCCAGGCCGTAATCCTCGCGCGTGGGCTGGACAATGCTGGAGGTAAAGCTGGCCGTGCGCCCGTCGGGGTTGACCGGCCCGTTGGGCAGGGGATAGAGGTCTAGAAAGGGCCGCACGGCCTCCACCGCCGCCGCCCGCGCCGCCGCGGTGGGCACGGTGGCCACGCTGGTGATGCTCTTGCGCTCGCGCAGGCCCTCATAGTTCAGGAAGACGAAGGTGTGGTCCTTGCGGAGCGGTCCGCCCAGGGTGGCGCCAAACTGGTTGCGCCGGAACGACGGGATGGGCCGCTGCGGCAGATCGAAGTAGTTCTTGGCGTCCAGCGCGCTGTTGCGCAAGAATTCAAAAGCCGATCCCCGCCATTGGTTGGTGCCGGAGCGCGTCGCCACATGGATGACGCCGCCGGAGTTCCGGCCGAATTCGGCTTTGAAGTTTTGCAGCAGCACCCGAAATTCCTGCACCGAGTCGAGACCCAGCAGGTTGCCGCTGGAGCCCGCCGGGTTGCGGCCGGAAGCGATGTCGTTGATCTCGGAGCCGTCCATCAGGAACAGGGTGGCTTGATCGATCTGTCCGTTGATCACGAACGCCGCCCACTTGCCCCCGAAGGGAGCGTTGGCGCCGTTGAGGTTGGGAAGCACGCCCGGCTCCAGCAGCGCCAGTTGGCCGAAATCGCGGCCATTCAGCGGCAGGGCTTGCAGCCGCTCGCGGTCCACCAGCCCGGAGACGGTCCCGCTGCTGGTATCCACCAGCGGCGCCTCGGCCCGAACCTCGATGCGTTCCTGCACGCCCGCCACGGGGAGCGAAAAGTTCAGCACCAGGGTTTGTCCGAGCGAAAGGGTCAGGTCCGTTTCCGAAACGGGTGAAAACCGCTCCGCCGCGGCCTGCACCTGATAGACGCCGACCGGCAGCTCCAGTTGGTACAGCCCCAGGGAATCCGAGCGAGTCTGATAGGAGATTCCCTTGGCGGCGTCGCGCGCCACCACCTCCGCGCCGTGGATGACGCCGCCGCTGGCGTCCTGCACTCTGCCCCGGACGGTGCCGCCCACAGACTGCGCCACGAGCGGGGCGGCGACAAACAACAGCCAGCCCACACCGGCCAGACACCAAGCGGTCAATTTTCCCACTCGCACATGGGTTGTGAACATCGGTTGCTGCCTCGCGGTTTCAGTGTGTCTGCCAGGGCCGTAGCCGCCTTCCGGGCGGTTCCCTCAGGGCAGCGCCCTGGCTCGATGCGAATTCGATGGGTTCGCTTTGTAGAGCGCGTAGCAGGGGCTCCCGCGGAGTTGCTCATAGCGGCCGGGGCTGGCTTGCAGCCGTTTGGCCAGTTCCTGTCGGTACCGCTGTGCCTCTTCCGGTTTGCCTTGTTCCTCAGCGATCCGGCTCAGCGTCATCCAGCCGTTCATCTGAACGATCTCTCGCTCCAGAGCCGTGTAGACCTCGCCATGATCCTGGTACCACTCCATCGCCTGACGGACGTACTCCGCGGCCTCCGGGCGTTTCAACAGCAGGGCGAGCGTGCCCAGATTCAACAGTGCCTTGCCGCGCACCCGATCCTCGCCGCTCTGCACGGCCAGCTCCAGCGCCATGCGCATGGTTTCCCAGGAGCTGGCGTACTGCTGCTGTTCCATTTGCGCGTTGGCGATCACCATCATGGCATTGGCCTGCCAGGTGCCGCGGCCCATCTTTTTGAAGCTTTCCAGCGCCGCCTGCGCATAGTCGAGCGATTTCTCCGGCTGCACAATCCAGACGTAGGTGTTGCCCAGGTTGAGGCGCACCATGCCCTTGTACATCTCGCCGGGAAGCTGATCCGCGTAGCGCATGCCTTCCTCGTAGGCCGCGATGGCCTGCTCCGGCTCCAGCAGGCGGATCAACGTGGAGCCCATATTAATCTTGGCGGAGGCCATCAGGCGGGTGTCGCGGACTTGCTGGGCCAGGGCGAATCCGGCCTCCAGCCGCTCCAGCGCCTGCCGGTAAAGCTGCCGTGCTCCGTCCCAATCCAGGTGGTCGCCGCAACGGTCTTCCCCCGCATGGGTCAGGAAGGCGCCTTCGTAGCGCAGCCGGCGGGCTTCAAACCGCTTGTAAAGCGTCTCATCCCCCGTCAGACGGCGGTACAGATCAAAGAGCCGCGCGTAGCGGAGGTTCTCCTCCTGGAACTCCTGCAAAACCTCCTGGTGCACCTCATGGCCGCTGGTGGCGCCGAAGCGGCCCAATTCATCGAAGCGCGCGTCCCGCTCCGCCAGCACCTCTTCCAGGCGCTGGTGGGTCACCGCCAGGTTGTCCCGCATCAGCCGCTCGGCGTCCTCGGTCTGGCCGTGGTCCAGCTTGTTCAGCAGAATAATCAAGGGCGCCGGATCGGGCGAAGGGCCCGCCTGCCACGCGCGCAGGGTTTGGAACGCGAACGGGAAGAGCGCCAGCAGCAGGCCGCCCGTCGCCCGCACGCTGCGGTTCCAAAGTTGGTGCCAGAGAAAGGGTGAATTCTTCATGCGC
>DATMAF010000160.1:0-4666 GCA_035560315.1 Terriglobia bacterium
GGCAGGCGCACGTCGGATTTCACCAGCCAGTAGTAATGAACCACGCCGCAGACCGCCGTAACATAGACCAACCGGTGGAGCAAGTTCCAGCGCCGCCCGCCGAGCCGCCGGATCATCTTGGCCGTGGAGGTAACGGCCAGCGGGATCATCAGCACAAAGCCGGTGAACCCGACGGTGATGAACGGCCGCAGCACGATGTCCTCAGCGATGCGCGAGAAATCGAAGAACAGGTCGAGCGCCATATAGGTGGCAAAGTGCAGGCACCCGTAGAAGAACGCAAACAGCCCGAACATGCGCCGGAAGCGGATCAGGTTGAGCGGCGGCACGAGCTTGCGCAGCGGCGTCACCGAGAGCGTGATCAGCAGAAAGTAGATGGTCCAGTCGCCGGTGAAGTGCGTGATCTTCTCGATGGGGTTGGCGGTGAGGTCGTTGTGCAGGCCCTTCCAGATCAGCACCCCGAGCGGCGTGAGGCACAGCACGAACGCCGCGCGCTTGGTCCACTTGTGGTTGAGGAACGCTTGCAGCATTGCCGTATTTTGCTGAACAGCGGGTCCTTCGCCCCGCTGGCGCATCGCTCTGAAATGCAGATCCTTCGCTTCCCTCAAGGTGACCGCGTGAGACGAGTTGCGGAGCGAGACTAATAATTCCGCCGCAGGTCCATGCCGGCGTAGAGCGAGGCGACCTCTTTCTCGTAGCCGTTAAACATCAGCGTCTTGCGCCGGAAGATCTCGCCCAGCCGCCGCTCGGTGGCCTGCGACCAGCGCGGATGATTCACCGCCGGGTTGACGTTCGAGTAGAAGCCGTACTCGTGCGGGGCCGACAAATTCCACGTGGTCGGCGGCATCGTTTCCTGAAACGTGATTCTGGCAATCGACTTGATGCTCTTGAAGCCGTATTTCCACGGCACCACCAGCCGCACCGGCGCGCCGTTCTGCTTGGGCATCACTTCGCCATAGAGGCCCACCGCCAGAATCGTCAGCGGGTGCAGGGCCTCGTCCATGCGCAGGCCCTCGACGTAAGGGAAATCGATCCCGGCGCGCATGGAGGACCACATGATCTTGGGGTTGTAGTAGCTTTCAAAGGCAACGAACTTCGCCTTCGAGGTCGGCTCCACCCGCCGGATGAGTTCGCTCAGCGAGAAGCCGATCCAGGGCACCACCATCGACCAGGCCTCCACGCAGCGCAGCCGGTAGATGCGCTCCTCCAGCGGGGCCAGCTTCATGATCTCGTCAATGTCGAATGTTTTCGGCTTGGCGACCGCGCCGCCCACGACGACTGTCCACGGCGAGGTTTGCAGTTTCTGCGCCAGATCGGCGGGCTGCTCCTTGCCGGTGCCGAACTCGTAGAAATTGTTGTAGTGCGTGATGTCGTCGTAAGAGTTCAGCTTTTCATCCGTGCTGTAGGGGCTCTTCTTAAGGCCCGTCAGCTTGCGCGCAGCCGGGTTCTGCGCCTCCGCTGCTGGCGCGGCCGCATCCCACAAGGAGCCGCCTGCCAGCAATGCCGCGCCGGCCGCCGTGCCTTGCAGGAACCGCCGCCGGTTCAGGTACGCGTCCTTGGGGGTCACCTGCGAGTACGCAATGTCGGCTGGTTTCTTGATCAGCATGGTATGACCTCCGTCATGTTCCCGCCATCGGGGGTCTGGACCGGGCCATCGCGCACCCGATGAGATGCGCCGGGTATGGAAATGCTGCAATTTTATTGTACGCCTGCCGGCGCTCAGTAGCCCCGAGACTTTTCGACCACATTGAGCAGCGGCTGGCCAGCCAGGTAGCGGCGCAGATTCTCCCGCAGCAGGGCGCTTTCGCGCTCCCAGAAGCGGTCGGAGGCTCCGCCCAGGTGCGGCGTAATGAGCACGTTGGGCAATCCCCACAGGGGATGATCGGATGGCAGGGGCTCGGGGTCGGTTACATCGAGGGCCGCGCCCGCGATGACCCCGCTGTTGAGCGCGGCGATCAGGGCCTCGGTTTGCACCAGCGTGCCCCGCGCCACATTGATGAGGTAGGCCGTGGATTTCATGCTGCGCAGCTCGGCGGCCCCGATCAGTCCGATGTTCTCCGGCGTGTCCGGCGCAGCCACCACCACGAAGTCCGCTTCCGCCAGCATCTCGCGAAGGCCGCTGCGGGGATAAACGCGGTCCGCGCCCGGCGCCGGAGCCGAAACGTTCTTGCGCACGACGACGGCCCGCATACCCAGGGCCTTGGCGCGGGGAACCAGCTCGTGGCCGATAGCGCCCATGCCCACCAGTCCCAGCGTCTTGCCGTGCAACTCAAAAGGGGTGGCGCCAGGAAGCCAGCTATCATCCTGGCCCCAGTAATGGCGATCCTGGAAGCGGACACAGGCCGGCACGCGCCGGGCGATGGCGAACATCATGGCCAGGGTTTGCTCTGCGACCGGCACGGAGTGCACCGTGCGCCCGTTGGTGACCACCACGTCGCTGGCGACCAGCGCCGGCACCAGCAGGGAAGTAACGCCCGCCATCGGCGAGTGAATCCACTTTAATTTGCCGCAGAGGGCGAACTGTTCCGGCTTGAGCGTCGCCGTGACCAGAATCGAGCAGCGGGGCAACTCCCGGAGGTAGGCTTCCGTGCTCCGCGCCACCACGATCTGCACTTCGGGAAATTCCTCTTGCAACGCCTGCTCAATTGCCGGAGGCACATGGGTATATTCCACGCGGGAGGAGGATGGCCACAGCAGAATCGGTCGGGGCGCGTTATCGGTCATCGGGCGACAGGGGAAAACCGTTTTCCAGAAACGATTCGCCGGCCGGGAGCAGCCGGATTTGCGGGGCGGGAGTTTGCGGGCCGGCCTGGCCCGCCTCGATCAATCCCGGCAGCGGTTCGAGCAGCGCCCGCAGCGCCTCCGCGTCAATTCGCCGCCGGTAGCTGGAGCGGGCCGAAAGTTTTTCAATCCCGGCGCGCAGCAGCCGGACGGCGCCAGCGGCGTTTCCGCGCCGCAGATGGTGGTACGCCACCGCCACCTGGATCAGGCCCTGCAAGAAGGTCTTGTCCGGGCCGTCAGCTTCCAGCCACACCGCTTCCAGCGCCTCGTGGCACGCGAAAAATTCCTCCCGATTGAACAAGCGGATCCCTTCGCGGAAGCGGTCGCTGGATTCGGGCGTCAGCCGCTGCAAGGCCATGAGCGTGGGGCGGGCGGCAGTGATCATCGCCAAGGCGCCTTAGCCGCCTGCCTGGAGATTCTTGTGGATGGCATACAGCGCCAGTTCCAGCCGGTCGGAGACCCCCAGCTTGTCGAAGATATTGTGCAGGTGGTTTTTGACAGTCTGCTCGCTGATGAACATGCGCTGCGCAATCTCCCGGTTCTTGAAGCCCTGCGAGACCAGTTCCACCACCTGCCGCTCGCGCGCGCTGAGAGGGGAGCTGTCCTGCGGCGGGCTCTGGCGTGCGCCGGTTTCTGCGGCCGGGACGTCGGCCGTTGCCTCGCCCTTGGCGGCGCCTTCTTCCTCCCGAATCCATTGCACCAGCAACCGGCAGGGAGCGTGTTTCGGGACGATTTGCAAGGAAGGCACCCGAAACGCCTTGGCCTGAATTTCATCCTGCTCATTGGAAACCAGAACGAGGAAGCGCAGCTTGGAGTTGTTCCGATGCAACTGCCGGAGGACGGCGTGGCCGTCCACTTCCCCCAGCCGGGCGTGGAGCAGCAACACGTTGGGTTTCAGGCTGGTGGTTTTCTTGACCATCAGTTCGGGCTGGTCGGCCTCTCCGACCACTTGAATGTCGGGCTCTTTTTGCAGGAGCAGCCGTAAGCCCTTGCGGAATACCGGTCGGTTGTCGGCGATCAAGACGCGGATTTTCTTCTGGCCGGCCATCGCTTAGTTCCAGCAATCCCCCGAGATCCCCGCGTTCCAAAGCCAGCGAGGGCCGCTGGGAGCCATAACCTCAGTGATTCTATTCGATCCCAGGCTGCGGAAGCAAATGCGGGCAGGCCCCCGAAACCATCCCCGCCAAACCACTCTGCAACCCGCCCGCAACCGCCGGCGCTAGCCGTTGGGTGTCTCCGGCGGATCGGCGACTTCGATTCCCGCAAGCTGTTCCAGCACCCGGATGGCGGAGGCGAAGTCCTCTTCGGCGTAGCCCAGGGCCATGCCTGCCGCGAACAGTTCGTGCACCAGAGCCGTTGCCGGCAGAGGCACGCCGAGCTGGCGCGCGGACTCCAGCATGAGGGTCATGTCCTTGTGCATCCATTTGAGGGAAAAATGAGGCGCAAACTGGCGCTGCATGACCAGCGGCAGCTTGGCTTCGATCAGCGGGCTGCGCGCCACGCTGGCCTGCAATACTTCCAGGACCAGCGAGGGAGCCAAGCCGGCCTTTCGCGCCAGCACAAAGCCCTCTGCCATGGCCTGCACCGTGAGCGCGCCGATCAGGTTCTGGGTCAGTTTGACCTGGAGCCCCATGCCATTCGCCCCAACATGGAAGATGCGCTTGCCCATGACCGCCAGGTACGGCCGAACGCGCTCAAAGGCCGGCGCATCGCCGCCCACCATGAAGGTCAGGGTGGCGTTGGCGGCGCCCGTTTTGCTGCCCGAGCAGGGAGCATCAAGGAACGCCACGCCCTGTTGCCGGAACCGGCTGGCCAGCCGGCGGCTGGCTTCTGGCGAGATGGTGCTGGCATCGGCCACCACCGAGCCGGACTGAACGCCTCGCAGCAG
>DATMAF010000161.1:0-14168 GCA_035560315.1 Terriglobia bacterium
CCGCTGCCATGGCTTTTTTCGCTTGAATAGATGCGGCACGCCTGCGGATGGTTGCAGGTCCGCTCCTGCCCAGGGACGTTGCTGTCCTGGACATTGCTCCGGCAGCGACCGGAATCCGCTGGTCGGAACAGCCCAGGCAATGCAACCATCCGAAAGAGCAGATGCATCTTTTTTAGCGAAAAAAGTCGAAGTCAGGTGTCCGTCTTGCGGGCGAGGAAGGACACATGTATGCAAAGCCAAACGTGTTGTTGGTGGGCGGCGAAGGGGCAGATGCCGCTGAACTAGAGGCCATTTTGAGGAAACACGCGAATCTGTTTCGCGCCGACCCTCCGCAGGATCTGAAAAAGATTCTGGAGCAGGATTGGTATGACGCAGCCTTCTGCGAATGGGCCGTCCGTAACACCGTTCTGCTGCAGGTTCGGGAGAAATGTTCCCATTTGCCGGTCGTAGTGTTCTATCGAACGGGTGGCGAAAGGGAGTGGGTAGAGGTTCTCCAAGCGGGGGGATTCGATTTGCTCGTGCCCCCGTATCGGGAGAAAACGGTGCTGGCGACCCTAGAGCAAGCCGTGGCCTCGCATCAGGCCAGCCGTGACAGGATACTCTCTCGGTCCGACCGCGCCTGGCCGGGAGCGGGCGGGGCCAGCTTAACGAACCCTCTTGCCGGCCAGTGGTGGATCCCGGAAATCGGACGGCAGCAAGATCCGCTGTCGCGGACGGGCAGCGCAAAGGCGCACACCTCATGAAACAGATTTTTTGAAGCGGAAGGAAGGGGGGTGAGTCTCGTGAAGGTTGTTTCGCTGCCGAAAAATGAAAATCTTCTCGCGGCGCTGAAGCAAGGCGCATTGCTTTTGAGGAGCAATGCATTGACCCCGGATTCCGTACGGCTGGAGAAGAAGCTGCTGGGGCGGGAATGGGCCGTGGTTTGTAACCGGCGTCCTGCGGAGGTGGATCGCGAAATCACGCGCGCCGGCTGGCACTTGTTTTTTATCCCGCCAGAGCTTACTGCAACTGCGATAGCGCGGGACGAACACAGCGCAACGGGGAGAGCATTGGCGAAGCTGCTCGCACAAGCGGAGGCGCAAGGGATGAATGCTTTGGAGATTACCGGGCTTTCGTTGAAAGAGTGGGCTGGGTTTTATCGCGTTACGGTTCGGGGAGTGCTGCGCCATCTTCAGAGGAGCTACCTCCTTTTTCAGGAACGAGAGAATTCTTCCTTGGAAAGCTGGCCGGCCGCAGCCTGACTTTTCTTGCCAGCGGGGGTCGTGGCTCCCGTGCAAAGCGAAGCGATCTGTTGGCTTGTTTGTTTTGCCACCCAACCCTTACCGCCGATTGAACCCTAGCCAGTGGCCTTTGCGCTTGTCCAGAAAACGATGTAGATCCAATCCTATATTATAGATAACATATTGTATATCAATTAGTTATACATTTAGTTTGATCGTATCAGATTATCTGTTTTAAGTCCAGGCAACCTTCTTTGGGATTATGCATCATTTCTACTGTCAAAAGATCTGTCTGCCACAGCTTTTGTAATAGGAGGTGTGCCTGTGATGAAAAACCTTCTTCAGAAGCTGTTTTTTGGTTCCATTGTAGTAATGGCATTTTTTGTTCTTGCCTATAGCCTTTGGCTGTACGCGAACTGGCAGATTGGCGCTCTGTGGGCCTTGTTCCTGGTGGGGATGAGCTTGCTGGCGGTTCTCTGGTTCGGATGGCTCCTGAACGAGACGCCGGACAATTGGCCGCTCTCGATCCGGTATGTGAGACCGGCAACTCTGCCACTGCGCGAGCATCGCGTGGACTGGAAGCGGCCGGCGCCGGAATCAGCCTGATTGCCGAAGGGTAATGGGACAAAAGGCGAAGAAGGGGGTTGCTTTTCGGCAGGCTCGGAAAGAGTTTTTCAAATCGCATGATTCCATGCGCGGGAACCCCGGTGAGGCGAAAGTCAGATCGGGGGTCCCGAGAAATGATTTTGAGAGGAGGTTAGAACCATGAGGATGGGTGCAGTGTTGAGCGTATTCGCGCTGTTTTTGGCACTGGGCGTTCCTGCCCATGCGCTGGACACTCAGTGCGTCGTCGTGGGACCAGCCGCCTCGACGCTTTCACAGATTGCTCGGGAGGCGGCCAGCGCCCAGAGGCAGGCCGATGAGATTGAGTCCTACCTGTGGACCAATCATTCTCCGGACTGGCGGTGGGTTGCGTCCTCGATGAATTTGCTGAAGGAGAATGTCCGCAACCTTCAGAAGTTCATCGGGAGCTTTGAGCGGAGCGAGCCGCGTCTGACCGAGGCGCAGACCCAGCAACTCGAACGAATCAAGACGGGCTTGGCTACGCTGACCGTGTTCGTCAACCACACCTATACCCTCATCCGCGACCAGCAGATTCTGCCGCATCGCAGCTCTCTGTTGGCCAACGCCAAGGCCATGAGCGCACGTGCTGAGATCATCCGCGATGCCGCGCGCAATCTGCGCGTCGTGGAGTCCGCCTAGCGACCGGATCGGTCTGCTTGCTCGCGGCTTGGCCAGGAAGATTCGGCTGAGCCGCGAGCAAACATACGCCACAACATCTTTACGGAGGTGCGGAAATGAACCGCGTGCAGGAACTGATTCACTTTCCCTACTTCCAAGGATGGGGGATCGCCATTGTGCGCATCGTGACGGGCATCGTGTTCTGCGTTCACGGCGCGCAGAAATTCTTTGTCGATGGGCTGGCCACGTTTGCCGGTTTCCTGAGCCAGTATGGAATCCCAGCGCCCCATCTGTTCTCGCCCGTGGTGGCGGCTGTGGAACTGCTCGGCGGCTTGGCTCTGATCGTAGGGGTTTTCACGCGCTGGGCGGCGATTCCGCTGGCCATCAACATGCTCGTGGCGGGAGCCATCGTTCATTTGCCAAACGGCTTTTTCCTGCCTGCGGGATACGAGTATACGCTCGTCCTGCTGGCTGCCAGCGTGAGCCTGTTCCTGGCGGGCTCCGGCGCCTTCGCTCTTGACAACATTCTGTTCCGCCGGACCGCTAAGCCCACGGCTTCGCACGAACCCGTCATGGCGTAGGGGAAAGGGCACACAGGGGCAGGACCCATCGCCCCTGTTGCCCGTGAACTTGGCCTCAAGCTGCCCCCTCACGTGATACCGTGCCGCGTTGAGGGAACAAGATCCGCAACGCCGCCCACAATGGTGGACATTCTCGCAGGGATTGCACCAAGCACTAAATAAGCAGCGCTGCCGAGGGCGGCATGTTAGACATGGCGTTGCTGGAACTAGCGTCGCACCACCTGCGGGTCGCCTCGAGGCATCCGCAGGTAGGAACAGAGGTTTCCGATCGACCCTCCTATCCGGGGCTTCGCCACGGCAAGCGGCAATTAAATTTTCGCCAGTTCGTCATAGGTGACTGCTCCCACGTGTATGCAGCGCTGTTTTCCCCGCCCATCGACCCGCATCTCGGGCAATGCATACACGTCCTCGCCCCAACACCTGGAAGATCGTCTAGGAAATCACCCCGCGTGCCTCCAACGCCTGGCGTGTGAGATGTTTGTTGAGACGGATGAATGCCAGAATTTGCTTCCGGTGTGTCTCCGTTTTTATGCTCTATTCCACCGCCTCAGGGAGTGTCGGATTGACACCGGGGACTGGCTCAGCCGCATCGGAAGGCTGGGCGGAGGTGGCCAAAATGAGCAGCGGATCACCCGGCCGACCGGCAGGCAAATTGATCCCTCAGGACCGCATGGTCAATGGCGTTCTCCCGTTCGCCACGTCGCCGGGCCGGCGCCGCGCGAAAAAATCATCTGCGCGCGCCACCGGTTCCTTGCCGGTCCTGCCGCCCCGCTCGCCAGAGCCGTTTTGAAAGCGGGCGCGATGGGCCGGATTTTATCGAAAACTTCCTGTAGCGCGGGGCGGCGGCCACCATCGCCTCAACTCGTTAAGTGCCAGCAACGAGGCCGTGAACTGTGGCGCCCGACATTTTTGCTTGGAATCCGTGGCGTTCCTATAGCTAGTTCGGGCTCCTTCCATGACAGCGAAACGGTTTTCCCGCCGCCCGGCCGCCTGCCCTTCCGTGATGTGCTGCCCCGTATCGGCGGTGATGGCTTTTGGCATTCCTGCCGGCCCGCAACAATCCGTCTTTCCAAGCGCATCGGAGCAGAATACTTTTTGCACAGAAAGCGGCGGAGCCAGTTCCCTGCACAAGAAGGAGCGGGGCGGACAGCCACAATGCATTGATCGCTGAAAGAGCGGTTTGGTTCCGCCCGAGGCAGCCAATGCGATACCCGAGAAAGCGCTCGCGGAGAGTGGCGAGCTTCTTGCGGCGGCTGGCGCACACCAGCGACAGGGTTTTTGCGGGCAACCCTCGGCATGGCATCATGATGTGGACACTAGCGGCCGGATCCTTTCTGGACCACCGGGCTGCAGCGGCGCTGGGAAAGAATTGCCGCTCGATTCTTCAGGTGCGCGATTGCCCGGGAAGCCGGAACTGACCCCCGAGCGCTCAGCGAAGCGACAGCTCGGCTTTTACGAGCTGATCCTCCGGCACGTGCCGGAGCCGGAATCCAAGCCGCTGGCAGATGCGTTGCATGAGCTGGTTTTCCGGGAGGATCTCGGCGAGGATTCGCTGCACGCCTTCCTGCCGGGCGATGCTCACCAACTGGCTCACCAGGTACGTGCCCAGCCGTTTGCCCTGGAAGGCATCCGCGACGATCACGGCGATCTCGGCATCGGCGGTGCCGTGGACGCGGATCAGCCGTCCCACGGCGGCAATCGATTCCCGGCCCGTCGCGGCATTGGGATAGACGGCGAGCAGCGCGATCTCCCGGTCGTAGTCGATGCAGCACATGCGGATCAGCCGCTCGTGGGTGGTCCGCTGGCTGAGGCTCAGAGAGCCAAAATAGCGGAAGTAGATGCTCTGTTCGGACAGCGCCTGGTGGAACTCGACCATCAGCGGTTCATCGTCCGGCCGAATCGGACGCACTGTCACGGCCAGACCGTCCGTCAGCTTCCAATGCGAGATGTAGCCGGCAGGATAGGGGCGGATGGCCGGCTTGGGAAGTTCTTCCAGGCGCCGCGCGGGGTCGTGCAGAACCATGCGCGCGTCCAGCGCCAGCAAGCGGTCCTGGGATACCAGCAGCGGGTTGATGTCAATCTCGCGGAGCAGCGGCTGGTCGATGACCAACTGGCTGAAGCGGGCCAGGAACTGCTCCAGCGCCGCGATATCTACCGGAGGACGGCCGCGGGCGCCGGCAAACGCCGTAAAAATGCGCGTTTGCTCCATCATGCGGCGGGCCAGCGTGGTGTTGAGCGGCGGCAGGGCCAGCGCCCGGTCTTGAAATATTTCGACCATCTCACCGCCCGCGCCAAACAGCAGCACGGGACCGAACTGTTCATCAAAGGTGCTGCCCACAATCAATTCATAACCATCCCGCGCGATCATTGGCTGTACGGTGGCGCCCTGAAAATGCTGCAAGCCGGCTTTCCGGGAAACCGATTCCCGGATGGCCTGGTAGGCTTCCCGCACGGCCCGCTCGTCCGCCAGGTTGAGGCGGACCCCGCCCACGTCCGACTTATGCGTGATGGTCTCCGAGAGCAGCTTCAGCACCACCGGGTATCCCATTTCCCGCGCCAGGGCCGCCGCTTCCTCCGGCGAGCTGGCTTCCCGCGTCGGGACCACTGGCAGTCCGTAGCATCCCAGCACCGCCTTGGACTCGCTCTCCGTCAGGATGGTTCGCCCCGCGGCGCGCGCTTTTTCCAGGATGGCGGCGGCCGCAGCCTGTTCTTTCCGGGACTCTTCCGACAACGCCAGTGGTTGCGGCGTCTCGTAAAGCGCGCGCAGATTGTCGCTGTACTTCCACATGTAGAGGAAAGCGCGCGCCGCGGAGTCCGGATACGGAAACGTCGGGATGTTGGCGCCGGCCAAAATGCTTTCGCCGGCGGCCACCGACGGGCCGCCCATCCAGCTTGCCAGAAGCGGCTTGCCATCCAGACGGGCGAACGACTTCAAACGCTCCGCGGTCTGGGTGGGATCGGTCATGGCCTGGGGCGTGAGAATCGCCAGCAGGCCATCGGCGTTGGGGTCTTTCGAGACGATATCGACGGCCTGGATGTACCGTTCCGCATCAGCGTCTCCAATGATGTCCACAGGGTTGCCGTGGCTCCAGTGGGGAGGCAGGAACTGATTGAGCGCTTCCATGGTTTGCCCGGCAAGGCAGGCCAGCTCCCCGCCCTCCCGAATCAAAGCATCCGTCGCCAGGACGCCGGGGCCTCCGGCATTGGTGACGATGGCGAGGCGCGGCCCGCGCGGCCGGGGCTGCTTGGCGAGAATCTCGGCCATGTCAAACAGCTCTTCGACCCCCTCCACGCGCAGGACGCCGCAGCGCCGGAAGGCGGCATCCAGCACGCTGTCGCTGCCCGCCAGGGCGCCGGTGTGGGACGCGGCGGCGCGGGCAGCGGCCTCCGAGCGGCCCACTTTCAGGACGATAATGGGCTTCGTCAAGGCGACGGCGCGGGCGGCGGAAAGAAACGAGCGGGCATCGCCAACGGATTCCATGTAGATGACGATGCTGCGCGTGTGGGGGTCGTCCCCCAAATAGTCGATGAGGTCTCCCCAGCCCACGTCCGCCATGGAACCAATCGAAACAAACGCGCTGAAGCCGACCCGCTCGCGCAGGCTCCAATCCAGCACCGCGGTGCACAAGGCCCCGCTTTGGCTCAGGAAGCCGACCGAGCCGGGAATGGCCGTCGTGCTGGCAAAGGTGGCGTGCAGGCCGCTCACCGGGCTCATCAATCCCAGGCAGTTGGGACCGATGATGCGCAGGCCGCCGCGGCGGGCTTCCGCCAGCACTTCCTCCTCGAGCGCTCGCCCCGGCGCGCCCAGTTCGCGAAAGCCCGCCGAAAGGATGATGGCGCCCCGGACGCTCTTCTCGCCGCATTCGCGAATGATTCCGGGAACGGTCGCCGCCGGCGTTGCAATGACGGCCAGATCAATCTCTTCGGGAACGTCGCGCACGCTCGCATAGGCGCGAATCCCCAGGACGCTGCGCCGCTTCGGATTCACCGGGAAGACAATGCCGCCGAAGGGATGCGAAATGAGATTGGAAAGCACCGCGCGTCCCACGCTGCCCGGAGTTTCCGAAGCGCCAATCACCGCTACTGTTTCCGGCCGGAAAAAAACGTCCAGGGCGTGGCTGCGCTCGTGGAAGATGCCGCGCACCGTCTCCGCAGCGGTCTTCTTTACCGGGGACATGACTCGCCTCGCGCGTTTTCCAGTATTTGCCGCGCGGCGCGCACCGTGCCGACGTGAATGTCCACGGTGTCCTCGACCCGGCGCGCATAGCCGCCGGCGAGGGTGACGGCGACCGGGATGCCCCGTTCGCGGGCCAGGGCCATCACGACGACGTCGCGTTCGAGCAGCCCCTCCTTGCTTAACGACAACCCGCCCAGTTGGTCTTCCCGGTAGGGATCGGCTCCCGCCAGATAGAAGAGAATGTCCGGGGTAAACGCCGCCAGGGCGTGGTGCAGATTCTGCCGCAGCAGATGCAAATAGAGATCATCGCCACAGCCGTCCGGCAGGTGAATATCAATATCGCTGGGCGGCTTTTCCAGCGGATAGTTGTTTTCCTGGTGCATGGAGAAAGTCAGAACCGAACGGTCGCGGGCGAAAATGAAGGCGGTGCCGTTGCCATGATGCACGTCCAGGTCCACCGTCATGGCGCGCTCGATGCGGCCCTCCTGCTGGAGCTTGCGGATGGCAATCGCCACGTCGTGGAGCACGCAAAAGCCTTCCCCGTGAGCCGGGAAGGCGTGGTGAAAACCGCCGCCGAGATTGACGCTGACCCCCTCGGCCAGCGCCATGCGCCCGGCCAGGATCGTGCCGCCTGCGCACAGCCACACCGCCCGCACCATCTCCGGAGAGTAGGGAATTTCCAGCCGATAGAGTTCTTCCGGCGACAGCGTTCCGGTTTTGAGCTTCCGGACGTACTCCGCCTCATGCACCAGCAGGACATCCTCGTCCGCGGCAGGCTGCGGTTCCAGAAAATCGCTTTCGGCGGCCAGTTCGCGATCCAGCAACTGCTGCCGGACCAGCCGGTACTTGACCGACGGAAAGACGTGCTCGCCGAGCGGCAGATAGTAGCCGTCGGAGTAAATGAGTTTCACGGCCGTGCCTGTTCCGAGCGCCGGTACACGGAATAGGTGAAGCTGCCATGCAGCCAGGCTTCGCCGGTTACGGCATCATGACGGCTGTCGACTGCTTCGTCGAGGACATGGGCATAGTCTCCCCCCAGGAGGATCACTTCCTGCTCCAGCCGCTTCTGCGCCTGCCGCATCAAATCCTCGTAGCAGCGGCCCCACAACTCGTCGCCGTGCGCCAGGGTCCCCGGAACGCGGCTGCTGGTCGCTTCCACCGTATGCTCCGCCAGAAACTCGGCATCCGCCGGAGGCAGCTCGCGGTGCCAGTAAACCACCGGGCGCTCGTTGCGGCCGGCGGCGTAAGGATCCATCATCGGCTTTCGTGTCCGGAAGTTCGACGTGGCTCCTTCTCCGATCCGGCGGGATCAAAACCCGCGGCCGCGCGCGGCAGGTCCGGCTAGGGCAGCGCGAACGAAAATCGCGCTGGCCGGGCAACCAGCACGTCGCAGGGCGCCGAGCGAATGAGCCATTCGGCCACGCTGCCCAGCAGGACATGGGCCAATCCGGAGCGCGCGTGCGTTCCCACGACAATCAAATCGGACCGCCGGCGGCGGGCTTCCTCTAGCACGACGGTTCGCGGATCCCCGCGCTGCGCCACCCGGAGCCAGCGGCCGGGCTGGCTGGAAAGCGCCGCCAGGGTCCGGTTCAGATCGGCCTCCGCCTGGCGCTTTAAGTCGCGATGGTATCTGCTCACCTCCCGCGGCGGCAGGCTGGCCAGCGCGGCGCTGTCAAACGGCGGCCAGTAAGCGTGCACCACGGGGATGGGCGCGGCCGGCGCGCCGAGCACGCGCAGCGCCAGATCCAGAATGGCGCGCGCGGTGTCCTCCAGAGGGATCGCTACCAACGGACGTTGGTACGGACCCCGGGGGCGGCGGCTGACGACCAGCACCGGAATGTCCCCCTCGCGGATGACTCGAATCGCGGTGGCTCCAATCCGCCGGCCGCGCAGAGGCGTAGCTCCCTGGCGGCCGACGAGAACAAGATCGGCGCCCAGGAGTCGCGCGGCGCGGACAATCTCGACCGGGGGCTTGCCGAAGGCCAGCTTGGTGGCGAGGCGCCAGCGAGGGGATCCCGCCGTGCCGGCGGCTTGCCGGGCGCGGTCCGCCCATTGGCGCAGATGCCGCCGCGCCCTGTTCTCCGCCACGGCGCGCAGTTCCTGCGGCATCTCGCGCGGAAGGACATGCAGCAGGCAGAGCTTTGCGCCCGCGGCGAGCGGCAGATGCAGGGCGCGCCGCAGCGCGCTCTCCGAACCGCGAGAAAAATCCGTAGCGACCAGAACCGCATGGATCTTTTTTTGTGGGGGCGTCATGGTTTTTCAGCAGCCATTATTTCGTATTGCAGCCGGCAATGCAAACGAGGCCTCCACCTCTTCCGGGCTGCCGCTTTGGGAGGGCATCCTCCGGTGCCGCCCGGCTTGCGCCAAAAACATCTTTCCGGCGGCAGGCGCCGCGCGGCGTGGCAGCCGGTTGCGGCCACCGCCGATTCAGCCGCGCGGGCGCCGCGGGGTGGTTCTCCCGGACGTGCGCAGTTGCTCCTGCTTTTTCTCGGCCAGCAATTCGGCCTCGGCTTGCAGCCAGTCGTCGATATCCCGCCCATGCTGCCCGCCCCGGTCCAGATAAATCTCATAAGCCCGGATGGCCACCCGCTTTCGAATCTCCTCATCGGCGCGCGTGTCCTGTTGCATCCCAACCCTCCTTCTAAGTATTGTGATTCGATTTCGCAAACCTTCCGGCCGCGGTTTTTCCTTTTCCCCGTGTCTTGCCACGGGCCTCTGCCGGCGCATCGTTCCCGACGGGGGAGCTATCGCCATCGGCGCGCCCGCTGCGCCCGGCGGATGCGCTCCAGGGCCAGCGCCGTGGCGGCGCTGCGCGCGGAAATCCCCTGGCGGCGCGACTGCTCGATGACCAGCGCCGTGTTGCGCCGGATTTTCTCCCCAATGCTGGCAAACGCGGATGCTTCCGTGCCCCCGTGGTACTCTGTCGCGGCGCAGATCACACCGCCGGCGTTGACCACGAAGTCCGGCAGGATCAGCACGCCGCGCGACTCCAGCAGGGCTTCCGCCTCGGGCGTGCAGGGAATGTTCGCCCCCTGGGCCACGATGCGCGTTTGCAGGCGCCCGGCATTGTCCCCCCGTAAAACATCCGGGCGCGCCGCCGGCACCCAAATCTCGCACGGGACGTCGAGCATGGCATCCGCCGGAGCCTTTTCTCCGTTCGGAAAATCCACCACAGACTTGCCGGAATCCTTCAGGGCGATCAATGCGGAAACATCAAGGCCTCGGCTGTCCCCCACTGCGCCGCGACTGTCGCTACAGGCTACCAGTACGCACCCCTTTTGCGCAAGGAAGCGGGCGGTATGCTTTCCGACGGCTCCAAATCCCTGAATGGCGACCCGCGCCCCCCGCAGTTCCACGTGGATCGCCTCGCAGGCTACTTCGATGGCGGCCGCCAGCCCGAACCCGGTGGCTCCCAATTCGTCCAGCGGAATGCCGCCGAGTTCGCGCGGGAGGCCGACGGCCCGGCCAATCTCATCGTGCACCCATCCCATGGCCAGTTCATCGGTGCCCATATCCGGACCGGGGATGTATTCCGTGAGTCCGGCAATGGCCTGCGCGAAGGCCCGCAGGAGCCGCTCTTTTTCGGGCAACGGCATCTGAGGATCGGCAAAGATGACCGACTTGCCGCCGCCGTGCGGCAGGCTGGCGGCAGCGTTCTTCAGCGTCATCGCGCGCGCCAGCCGGAAGGCTTCCTCCGCGCTGACATCGGGAGCCATGCGGACGCCCCCAATCGCAGGCCCGCAGGCCGTATTATCTACTGCCACAACCGCCTTCAGGCCGGCTCCGGGCACGTACAGGTGGACCATCTTGGCCGGTCCCAGCTCATCCGCGTAAAGAAACGAATCTTCACCCATCGTCTTCTCTCCTGGCGGCTTGGCGCAGGCAGGTGGGAGGTCGCCCCCTGCGTTTGCTCTCAGAATTCATAATGATATAAGCAATCAGCATGCCAACCACCGCTGGAGGCCACTCTTCCGGCAGGATGGGCATGGTGGCGATGCCGCCTCCAAGCTGTGCTGGCCGGTGACAACGAATTGCGTTGGCCCCGATGGCAGGAAACTCGTGGCGGCGAGCAATTGAGGATACAATGAGTGTTTCAGCCGTCCGCAGGAACGGCAATCTCAGGGAGGGAATCATCGAGCATGGAGATCCCCAAACCGCTGGCTCCGGAACAACTCTGCCGAGGCTGCGATCCCAACCAGTTTCCATTTCAATCCACTGCGGAGCTGGAGGAGCTTTCCGAGGTCATCGGCCAACCGCGTGCGGTTGAAGCGGTTCGGTTCGGAATCGGGATCCGGCGGGAGGGGTACAACCTGTACTGTCTGGGCCCGGCCGGCGTGGGAAAACATTTCATCGTCCGGCAATTCCTGGAGCAGCAGGCAGCCCGCGATCCGGTTCCTTCGGATTGGTGTTACATCAATAACTTCGAGCAGCCGCAAAAACCCCTGGCGTTGCGGCTGCCGCCGGGGCAGGGAATTGTCTTCCGACGGGATATGGAGCAACTGGTGGAAGCGCTGCGCTCGGCCATCCCCGCGGCGTTTGAGAGCGAGGAGTACCGCACCCGCAAGCAGGTGATCGAAACGGAGCTGAAGGAGCGGCATGAAAAGGCCTTCGAGGAGGTGCGCCGCAAAGGAGCGCAAAAGGGAATCGGAATGCTGCGAACCCCCACCGGTCTGGTGTTTGCTCCCTTGCGCAATGGCGAGGTGCTGGACGCGGAGGAATTCGAGCGGTTGCCGGAGGCGGAACGGCTGCGGCTGGAAGCGGAGGTCGAAGCGTTGCAGCGGGAACTCCAGGCGGCCATGCGGGACGTCCCGCGATGGGAGATGGAAGGCCGCGAGAAGATCAAGGCCCTAAACCGGGAAGTGACCAACTTTGCGGTCGGCCATCTGATCGGCGCCCTGCGCGAGAAGTACACCGACCTCCCGGAAGTCATCAACCACCTGAATGCCATCGAACAGGATGTGATCGAAAACGTCGATGAATTCCTGAAGCCGCCGGAGAGCCCGCTGGCGGCGCTGATGGGCCTCCCCCAGCGGCACGTGCCAAAAGGCTCGCCGTTCTTCCGCCGCTATGAAGTCAATCTGCTGGTGGACCACAGCGGCAATCACGGCGCGCCGGTGGTTTACGAAGACAACCCCACGTTTCAGAATCTGAACGGGCTGGTGGAATACACGGCCCAGTTCGGCGCCTTGGTGACGGATTTCAATCTGATCCGGCCCGGCGCGCTGCACCGCGCCAACGGCGGCTATCTTCTGCTGGATGCCCGGAAGCTGCTGTCGCAGCCCTATGCCTGGGAGGGTCTCAAGCGGGCGCTGCAATCCGGGGAGATCCGCATTGAATCGCTCGGAGAAATGCTGGGCATCGTCAACACGGTCTCGCTACAGCCCCAGCGCATCCCCTTGCAAGTCAAGGTCGTGTTGATCGGCGAGCGGCTGCTGTATTACCTGCTCTGCCAGTATGACCCGGAGTTCAGCGAACTGTTCAAGGTGGCTGCGGACTTTGAAGAACGGATCGACCGCACGCCGGAAACCAGCTTGCTCTACGCGCGGCTCATTGGAACCTTAGCCAAACGCCAGCAGTTGCTTCCGTTTGATCGCACGGCGGTGGCCCGCGTGATGGAGCAAAGCGCGCGTCTGGCGGGCGACTCCGAAAAACTCTCCGCCCATAGCCGGGCGCTGGTGGATCTGTTGCAGGAGGCCGACTACTGGGCGCGGGCCAATGGCCGCTCCGTGGTCGCCGGCGCCGATGTGTCCCGAGCGATTGAGGCGCAGATCCGCCGCTCCGACCGGGTGCGCGAACGCCTCCAGGAGGAGATTCTCCGCGGCACCTTGCGGATCGACACGGAGCAGGAGAAGATCGGCCAGGTGAACGGCCTGTCGGTCGTGCAATTGGGGCAGTTTTCCTTCGGGCATCCCAGCCGCATCACCGCGCGGGTGCGCCTTGGCAGAGGCGAAGTCGTGGACATTGAACGGGAAGTGGAACTGGGCGGGCCGATCCACTCCAAAGGGGTCCTGATTCTTTCCAGCTTCCTGGGCGCGCGCTACGCTCCCGACCGGCCTTTGTCGCTCTCCGCGAGCCTGGTTTTCGAGCAATCCTACGGCGGGGTGGAAGGAGACAGCGCCTCTTCGGCAGAGCTGTATGCCTTGCTTTCCGCGCTGGCCGAAGTTCCCATCCGGCAGTGGTTGGCCGTCACCGGCTCGGTCGATCAGCAGGGCCACGTGCAGGCCATCGGCGGCGTCAATGAAAAGATCGAAGGGTTTTTTGATGTCTGCAAGGCCAGAGGCTTGAGCGGCCGGCAAGGGGTGCTGATCCCGGCGGCCAACGTCAAGCATCTGATGCTGCGCCACGACGTGGTGCAGGCAGTGGCGGAGGGAAAGTTTCATGTCTATGCCATTGAGACCATCGATCAAGGCATGGAGATTCTGACCGGACTCCCCGCCGGCGAACGCGACGCCTCCGGGAAATTTCCGGAAGGCAGTTTGAACCAGCGTGTCGAAGCCCGCTGCATTGAGTTAGCCGAGAAGCGCCGCCAGTTCGGACAGGCCGAGCAGCCCAAGGCAAACGCATGAGTGAACTTATGGACGTTACGATCCGCCGTATCCTGGTGGCGCTGGATGCCTCCGCGCACAGCTTGGCGGCGCTGGAAGAGGCAGCCTCGCTGGCAGAGGCCATGGAGGCCGAACTGGTGGGGCTGTTTGTGGAGGACACCAATCTGCTCCGTCTGGCAAGCCTGCCGTTTGCGCGCCAGCTTTCCTATCCTTCCGGCGCGGCAGAACCGTTGAGCGGCGAGCGCCTCGAGCGCGAATTGAAAGTGCGTGCGGAACGGGCCCGGAAAGCCTTGGAAGCCGCAGCCGCCCGCCGCCGGAGGCCCTGGACGTTTCGCGCCGTCCGCGGCCAGGTTGTGCGGGAAATCCTCGCCGCCGCGATGCAGGCGGATCTGATCCTGGCCGG
>DATMAF010000162.1:0-3403 GCA_035560315.1 Terriglobia bacterium
TCCACGCCTTCGACGCGGTGAAATTTTTGCAGGATCAGCTCCTGGAGTTTCTTCAGATCCGCCACTTTGACGTACGCAATCACATCCGGCTGTCCCCAGCAGGCATGCACCGCCGCAACCTCCGGAAGCTCCTCCAGTTCCCGAACGATCTTCTTGGCCCAGCCGGCCCGGATGCGCACGAACACATAGGCTTCCACCATCGGCCCTCCTTCACTGCGAGGGCATCTTACACCTTCCGGGGAGATTTTCGCAAAGCGGCAGAGGGAATTCGATGGGCGGGACGCGCCGTCAGCGCGCTAGCTTCTTTTCCGCATACATTCTGGCGTCGGCTGCGGCCAGGACTTGATCGAACGTTTGGGTCGGGTCAAATTGCTGGATTCCGATGCTGAGACGGAGGGAAAAGCCGGGCAGAGGGGGATTGTGGTTCCAGTCCGCCACGCGCTTCAGGATGCGGTTCTTCACGATCTCCGCGCCGGCGAGGTTGGTGTCCACCACGGCGGCCAGAAATTCGTCGCCCCCCATGCGCACCACGTAATCGGAGCCCCGCACGCATTGCTTCAGCAGGCTGCCCACCTCGGCCAGCACCAGATCGCCCGAGAGGTGGCCGTAGCGGGTGTTCACCAGTTTAAAATCGTCGACATCGACATAGAGGAACACCATGGTGCTTTGCTTGCGCTGCACGCGGCTGATTTCCTTTGACAGGATCTCTTCCAGCGAAGAACGGTTAAAAACCTGCGTCAGGGGATCGATGAGCATCTGCACATGAGCGACCTCAAAATTCCACGTCTCGACAATGGACTGCTGGCGGATGGCGCGCAGCTGGATCTGCTTGTGAACCAGATAGGCGATGAGCAGCAGCACCAGAAACACCAGGCCCAGCATCAACTGCGGGGACAGGTTGGCCTTGATTTGAATGGATTCCTGGCCCATAAATACGGCCGGCAGCAGCACAAAGAACAGGCCGGCGGCAAGAATGCCGACCGTCACCAGCGCCAGGATCCAGAGCTCCCAGTCCCTGCGCTCAATGGAGGCAAGCCTCTCCCGCAATTGGTAGGAAAACGCCGCTGGCTTTTCCGGGGTCATTGCGTTCCTCTCGCACTACCGGCACAAAAAGGCCACCCAGTCCTTCTCCCAACGCTTCCGGGCGTCTTCAAACCCCGCCGCGGCCATTCCAGGCGCGCCGACCTTCCTTGCAACCGGCTCATTCCAAACGCCTTTCTTCCGCCCGTTGGCGTCCGTTATACCATATCGGCAATCCCGGTGTGGCGTAAAGTCCATTTTTACCGAACAGGGCGCCCCGTTGCTTCCTCCCGGTAGCGATGTTCCGCCGGAGACACCACGCCGGCGATTCGGTCGCCCGATGCTGTCAGGGCGTCGCCGGTTCTGGCGAGGCCGGTTCCGTCGCGGGGGTCTCAGCGGATGCCGGCTCGCGGCTCAGGCCTTCCTGTCCGCCGGCTGCGGCGGCGAGCGAACTCCGGCTTCGAATCTGCTCCAGCAGCGCCTGGCTTTGCAACTGCATTTGCCGAACGGCATCCAGCAAAAGATCGCGAACTCCGGCCAGTTCCCCCTCTAGCCAATGACAGCGGGCCTCCAATTCGTTCCGCTGGCGGGCAAGTTCGTCGCGCTCCACCTCGAGTTGCTGGATCAGCTCCACCGCCGCCTCGCGCTGCTCCCGGAATTGGTGCTGGGAAGCGGCAAATTCCTCCTGCAAGGCGGTCATTCTGCCTTCAAACTCCAGCAATTGCGCCCGGCTTTCTTCCCGCTCCGCAGTCAGTTGTTGGATCGCCGCTTCGCTGGAGGCGATCTGATCCCGGAGTTGGGTGCGCAACGATTCCAGCTCGTTGCGGAGAGACGCCGCTTGTTCCTCCTGCTCGCGCAGACGCCGGCGGGCTTCCTCCCGCTCGGCCGTGAGCTGCGCAACCAGTTCCTGGCTGGCCTGTGTCTGGCTTTCCAGACGGGCGTGCGCCGCCGACACGCTTTCCTCCAGTTGGCGCGATCGCGCTTCCGCCAGGGCCTGCCGGCTGCGGGCCTCATCCCGCTCAGCCGCCAGTTGCCGCACCAGTTCTTCTGCGGCCACGCGTTCGCCGCGCGCCCGGCGCTCGGCTTCCCCCAATGCAGCCTCGAGCTCCCGAATGCGTTCCGGAGCCGCGAGCCGCTCGGAGGCCAGTTGCTGCGCCAGCCGCTCGGCCAATGCTTTTTGATCCGCCCACTGCCGCTGCACCGCCGCCAGTTCGGCTTCCAGCTTGCGGATGCGGGATTCCTCCGCCAGCCGGCCGTGCTCCCGCTGGGCCGTGAGCGTGTGGGTCAGCATTTCCGCCGCTTCCCGTTCCTGCTGCAAGCGGCGCTTCAAATCGTCCAGGGTGGACTGAAGCCGGGAAGTGGTTTGCTCCCTGTCCATGAACATGCGCCTGTTTTATCCCGCCGCGGCGCAGCCAGCGGAACGGCACCGCCGGCGTGCGTCCGAAGCCCATTGTACGACAACCGGAGAGATCCAGCCGCCGCAATGCAAAGGCACGCTCCGGCCGTCGCTCATCGTCCCCGGTTATGGCTTGCCGGGGGCAGCGCCTGGATCGTCGCGGGTGCTCTCGGGACGGGAAAGCGCAGCGGCATCCGGCGGCAAGCGCAGTAACTCCGCCATCTGGTCTGCCCAGCGCCGAATCTCCTGGAGCGATTCGGAGGCTGCCGGCTGGTTCCGGGCATGGCTTCCCAGCAGTTCCGTAACCACTTGCAGCATGTGCAGCAGCAGCGCCAGGCGGGCGCTGTCGGCCGCGGCCTCGCCAGCAGCCGCGGGCGGGGCCTCCCCGGCCGGCGACGGGCGCGCCGCCAGCAAATTCTTTCTGGTCTCCCTGCGGAACTGCTCGCGCGCCATGGCCAGCTCCTCCTCCAGCCAATGCGCCCGCGTTTCCAGTTCCTCCAGCCGGCTTTGATTGGGGCGGCGTTCTGCCAGAGCGGGAGCGGAGGCCGCCTCCGCCAGCGGTAAGCTCTTCCCTCCCAGCAAGCCCGCCAACTCCTCCCACCACATGCGGAGTTCCCCGGCGACAGCCGCCATCGACGCGCCCCGCGGCAGCGCCAGCCAAAGCTCGTACCGCGGCCCAAGCCCCGCGGAAGCGGCGCCTTCCATCGCGGCCTGCACTGGGAGCGAACGGGCCTCCTCCTGCAAGCGGCGATTCCACTGTTTCACTTCCGAGTCCGCCGGCTCCCAGCGGCACAGCGCAATTAAATACAGGCAGGCTGCCTCCGGCCGGTCGCGCCGTTCCCGGGGCCAGCCCGCACGGAAACCGTAGCACCAGTACAACTCGGCGGTGGCGGTCCGCTCCACCGCAACAGAACAGAGTTCCGGCAGGCGAGGCGACCGGGCTTCTCCAGCCGTCAAGCCGGGCAGGGCCAGCAGTCCCGTCCGAAT
>DATMAF010000163.1:0-3230 GCA_035560315.1 Terriglobia bacterium
GAGAGCACACCCCGCCGCACCGGGTAATATTTGCGGAGGTCCTTCACCTCCAGCAGCAGTCCGTTGGCGCCGGCTTTGGGTGGATGGTTCATTCGTAAAAACGGGTCCTTCGCTGCGCTCAGTATGACCGCGCTTCGGTACGGGCCAAGCCTATCTCCTTGCGCTGGACGCGCAGGCAGCGCGACTCCTGCTGCGGCGCCACACTCAGCAACTGCACATCGGTGCGGCGGCAGTCCTCCACCACATGGCCGCAGCGCGGGTGGAAGCGGCAGCCCGACGGAAAATCAATCGGGTTGGGGACGGTGCCGGGAATCACGGCCAGCCGCTGCTTGCGCGCCCCCAGGCGCGGGCGCGACTGGAACAGGCCCACCGTATAGGGGTGCTGCGGGTTCGCAAACAACTCGCGTGTCGGGGCGGATTCCACGATCTGCCCGGCGTACATCACCGCGACGTGGTCGGCGAGGTCGGCGACGATGCCGAGGTCGTGGGTGATCATCAGCACGGACATCCCGAACTCCGCCTGCAAGTCTTCGAGCAGCTCCAGGATCTGCGCCTGAATGGTCACGTCGAGCGCGGTGGTCGGCTCGTCGGCGATGAGCAGCTTGGGGTGGCAGACCAGCGCCATGGCGATCATCACGCGCTGGCGCATGCCGCCGGAAATCTGGTGCGGGTACTGGTGAATGAGCGTCTCGGCCGACGGGATCTTCACCCGCCGCAGCATCGCGACGGTCTGCTCCTCGGCCTCCCGCTTGCTCACCTTGCGGTGCAGCCGCAGCGCCTCCATGATCTGGTTGCCGATGGTGAAGACCGGATTGAGCGATGTCATCGGCTCCTGGAAGATCATGGAGATCTGGTTGCCGCGCACCTGCCGGATTTCTTCTTCCGAGAGCCGCAGCAGGTCGCGCCCTTCGAGTTCAATCGCCCCGCCGACGATGCGGCCGGGCGGGGACTGCACCAGCCGCAGGATAGAGAGCGCCGTGACGCTCTTGCCGCAACCGCTCTCACCCACCAAACCGAGCGTCGATCCTGCCGGAATCGTGAAGCTGACGCCGTCCACCGCGCGGGCCACGCCCCGGTCGGTGAAGAAGTGCGTTTGCAGATTCTTCACCGCCAGCAGCGGCGCGCCTGCCTTCCCGGCGCTGCGCTGCTCCCCGGATTGTCGCGGCATTGCCGCCGCGCTCATGGCTTTGTCCTCACTGCTTCAACCGCGGGTCGATGGCGTCGCGGATGCCCTCGCCAATCAGATTGTACGCGGTTACCGTCGAAAAAATCGCCAGGCCCGGAAAAATGGTGATCCACCAGTAGCGGAAGCTCTCGCGGGCTTCATTCAGGATGCCGCCCCAGCTCGGCACCGGAATGGAGATGCCAAAGCCGAGAAAGCTGAGCGACGATTCAATCAAGATAGCCGAAGCGATGCCGAAGCTCGCCGAGACCAGCACCGGCGCAAGGCCGTTCGGCAGCACGTGGCGGAAGATGATGCGCCAATCAGAGACGCCGAGTCCTTTCGCCGCCAGCACAAACTCCTGCCCCGCCAGGCGCAGGAACTCGCCGCGCACCAGCCGCGCCTCGGTGGTCCACCCCGTGATGCCGATGACGATCATGATGTTCCACATGCTGGGCTGCAGGAACGCTAGCACCGCCAGAATGAGGAAGAAGGCCGGGAAGCAGATCATGATCTCGATGGCGCGCGAGAGCGCCAGGTCCACCCAGCCGCGAAAGTATCCAGCCAATGTGCCCACCAGGATGCCGATGGCCACATAGATCGCCACCGCGACGAATCCCACCGAGAGCGAGATGCGCGAGCCCCAGATCATGCGCGCCAGCAGGTCGCGGCCGTTGCCGTCGGTGCCGATCCAGTAGCGCGCGCCCGGCGCCTGGTACTTGTCCTCCAGATGGTCCTCATTGATCCCGTAGGGGACCGGCGGAAACAGCGCCAGGGTCTGCTCGATCCCGCCGTTGAACAAATCCTGTTTGTAATCAAGCGTATCAAACACCGTGGGCCGGAAGCTCCACAAAGCGGCCAGAAGGAGAGGCGGGAGCAGAACGAGCAGGACCCGCGCGCGCCAGCCTGCCGGGGCAAGAGCGGGAAGAAAGCGCCGGACCAGGAAAAGCAGCACGAGCAGCGCCGCCAGTGAAAGGAAGAGGATATCAACAGCACCGAGGGAGCTGAACACCGGCCAGTAGAGCTTGTGCTCCAGTGTCACGCGATCGGGGGCGAACTGCGCCGAGATGGCATCGAAGCTCTGCTGCACAGCTTGCTGTCCTGCGGCAGCCGGAGCGCCGGCAACCCGGCGATAGGTTTCCAGATGAGCCATCAGCGCTTCGGCTTGATCGGCGGGCAACTGGCCGGCCAGCCGCTCCAGTTGCATCTCCACCGTAGCAAGCCGCGCCGGCAATCCCGCTGCGGCGGCAGAACTGCGGGAGGCTTCCTCCAGGGCCGCTGCAAACTCTGGGTGGCCGCCCAGCCGCCATTCATCAAACACCTGCCGGTACAGACCCGGGTAGGATCCGTGCAGGACGATGGGTTTGTTGCCCGCCAGAAAGGGGGCGCCGATGGCGATGAGGAACAGGAACAGCACGAACCACAGCGCCGCCACCGCCAGCCGGTTGCGGCGAAACTGGCGGACGACCAAGTCCCAGTAGCTCTCGCCGTTCGCCTCTGCGGAGGCGGGCGCGCCAGGAGGCGTCACCGGCAGAGGAAAGGCCGTCATGCCGCTGGCCATTAGCGCGCCTCCTCGAGCGAGATGGTAGGGTTGACCAGCGCGTAGCAGAGATCGGCCAGCAGCAGCCCGATCAGCGTGAGGAAGGCGGCGATGGTGGAGATGGCCATCACGACCGGATAGTCGCGCGAGAGAATCGCCTCAAAGCCGAGCAGGCCCATGCCGGGGATGGTGAAGATGCTCTCGATGATGACGCTGCCGCCCAGCAGGGCGGGCAGCAGATCGGCCATCAGCGTGATGATGGGGATCAGCGAGTTGCGCAGGGCGTGCTTGAAGACCACCACTTTCTCGCTCAGGCCCTTGGCGCGCGCGGTGCGGATGTAGTCCTGGCGGATGGTCTCCAGCATCCCGGCGCGCATCTGCCGCGAGATGTAAGCCAGCCCCCCGTAGGTCAGGCAGAACACCGGCAGGACCAGATGCCACACCCGATCCTTCAGCCAGGCCCAGAAAGGAAGTTGCTCGGCGTCGAGCGAGCTGATGCCGCTGATGGGAAACAGCCGCCAGTAGTCG
>DATMAF010000164.1:0-5129 GCA_035560315.1 Terriglobia bacterium
AAGCCCGGAAGCCAGCGGTGGAGTCCGAGTTTTTCGGCCGCCGCCGCGTCTATACTGTTTATATGAACATGCCGAACCTTACCAGCGCCTCCGGCAGTTGGGTGCTGCGATTCGCCGAACCGGAGGGGCCGGGACCGGCGCAGGATAGCGAAACGGAGCTAACGACGCCGGTAGCCATCCGCAAAGTGGACCCGATGTATGTGGCTTCGGCGATGAGGGAGGGGGTGGAAGGAATTGTAACGCTGGCCGCGCTGGTGCTCAAAGACGGCACATTGGCGAACATCCGCGTGGTGGGCAGCCTCGATCCGCGCTTGGATTCCAGCGCGGTCGCCGCATTGACGCAATGGCGGTTTCGTCCGGCGCGGAAGAACGGGGCTGCGATTGACCTTGAAGTATTGATCCAGATTCCGTTTCGAATAGCTTCATTATAAAGCAATATGATTCTTTTCTGCAGAGCGCATTTCGCCCCCAAACGGCGGCGGACCCTGCTGGCGATGGCGCTGGCAGCGACAGCGATAAAATGTTTGTCCGGCATTCCGCCGCTGGCGGCGCAGAGGGGCCAGTCTGCCGGTCCGCTAAAAATCGCGGACGTTCTTTTTGAAGACTACGAGGGGTGGAAACGGCCGCGGCTCGAACTGCCAGCGGGAGCCGAGGCGGTCCTGTACTTTCGAATCGAGGGATTCGAACGGCGGGAGGGGCGGGACGAAGCAGGCATTCCCGAGTATCAGGTGGATTTACGGTGGGAAGTACAGATGCACGATCCGCAGGGAACGCTGGTGGTTCCCCCGCAGCAGGGGCGGCTGGAACAGCGCCTGGGACCGCGCGATGACCAGTGGCAGCCTGCGGTGCGCTGGTCGGCGGTGATTCCGCCCTGGGCGCCTTCCGGAAGCTATCCGGTCCGCATCCGGGTCAGCGACGAAATCGGCCGCCAGCAGGCGGAACACACCGCGCGGCTGCAAATCCGCGGGGAAGCGGTCCCGGAAGCCAGCGCCTTCCAGGCGATCCGCTTCGGGTTTGCGCGCTCCCCGGACGGCCCCTGGACCGCGACGCGCTATTTTGCGTTGCGGGACCCGGTGCATGTGCGCTTCACGGTGGTTGGTTTTCAGGTCTCGCCCGACAAACGCGTCTGGGTGGAGCAGGACTGGGCCGTGGTCGATGCCGAGGGCCGGGTAATGGTCCAGCAGCCCAATGCGATCCGGGAGCAGTCGCAGGAATTCTATCCGCCACGGTACCTGACCACCACCTTCCAGGTGGAACTGCAGGACCCCCGCCCGGGCAGCTACAAGTTGCAGATTGCGCTGCGCGACCGCATCGGCGAACAGGCCTATGCGCTGGAAGCGCCCTTCACGCTCCGCCCCTAGCTTGAACGATTCCAGCTTCCCGCCCGACTTGACCGCGCCGGGAGAGCGTCGCTACAATCGATAGGTTTTACCGCACAGGCGGAGGTGCGATCGGGCGGCGAACGGGCAAAACCCCTGCGGGGCGCGCCGGCGAACGCCGCCGCGGCCGACACATTCATTGTAGGGAGGGGCCATGGCCTCTGTTGCAGAGAAAGTGAAGCAGATTATTGTGGAACAGTTGGGAGTGGATGAAGCGGAGGTTACGCCCACAGCGTCTTTCGTCGACGATCTGGGCGCCGATTCGCTCGACACCGTGGAACTGGTGATGGCTTTGGAGGAAGCCTTCGAGCTGGACATCCCCGACGAGGACGCCGAAAAGATTCAGACCGTTCAGCAAGCCATTGACTACATTCAGGGACATTCAAAGAAGTGAAATCCAAACCATCGCGGCCCGCGGCGGGTGCTCCGGACCGGGGGATTTCGGAGATTCCGCAGGGTGCAAGACTGACCGTGCTGGCCCGGGGCCGCGGGAAGGGATGCGCGAATGGCTAAGCGCGTTGTGGTCACTGGGGTTGGCTTGGTTTCCGCGCTGGGCGTGGGAACCGAGGAAAGCTGGAAGGGGATTCTGGAAGGCCGTTGCGGGATCGGTCCCATCACGCGGTTTGACGCCACCGCATTCGCCTGCCGGATTGCCGCCGAGGTCAAAGGTTTCGACCCGCTCCGGTACGTCGAAAAAAAAGAGCTCAAGAAGATGGGGCTGTTCATTCAATACGCCATGGCGGCCTCGGAATTCGCCTTGCAGGACGCTGGCCTGCGCATCACTCCGGAGATCGCCGAACGCGCCGGCGTCGTGATCGGCTCGGGCATCGGCGGATTCGATGTCATCGAGCGGGAGCATAGCGCGCTGCTGGAAGGCGGACCGCGCAAGATCTCTCCCTTCTTTATTCCCGCCAGCATCGTCAACCTGGCGGCGGGTTTTGTCTCCATCCGGCATGGAGCCAAGGGGCCCAATTCGGCCACCTGCACCGCGTGCTCCTCGAGCGCGCACGCCGTGGGCGACGCCTACAAGGTCATCCTGCGCTGTGCCGCCGACGTGATGATTTGCGGTGGCACGGAGGCCGCGATCACTCCCATGAGCGTCGGCGGATTTGCCGCCATGCGCGCTCTTTCGACCCGCAACGACGAGCCGGCGCGCGCCAGCCGGCCCTTTGACAAGGACCGCGACGGGTTCGTGATCGGCGAGGGCGCCGGGATTTTGATTCTGGAGGACCTGGAATTTGCCCGCCGCCGCGGTGCCCGGATCCTGGCGGAAATTGTGGGCTACGGGATGTCCGGCGACGCTTTCCATATCACGCAACCTTCCGAGGACGCCGACGGCGCCTATCGCGCCATGCGCGAGACGCTGAAGGATGCCCAGGTGCAGCCCGAGCAGGTCAATTACATCAACGCTCACGGAACCTCGACCCCCTACAACGACCGCCTGGAGACGCTGGCCATCAAGCGGCTGTTTGGCGATCATGCCCGCAAGCTGGCGGTCAGTTCCACCAAGTCCATGACCGGACACCTGCTGGGCGGCGCCGGGGGGCTGGAAGCCGGCTTTTGCGTGCTGGCGCTGCGCGACCAGATTCTGCCTCCCACCATCAACCTCGACAACCCGGACCCCGACTGCGACCTGGATTACGTCCCGCACCAGGCCCGACCGGCGCAGATTGAATACGCGCTCAGCAATTCGTTCGGATTCGGCGGCACCAACGCCGCGCTGCTGTTCCGCCGCTGGACGGAGTGAGGGGGCGGGAAAGCGGCTCCTCGGGCTGCGCAAAACAGTTGCGCGGTCCGCGGATCTCCGGTAAGTTCATACACTATACCAATCGCCGAGTGGTCCCATGAAAATCATTGTTTGCGTCAAGCAAGTTCCCGCCAAGGATGCCCCCCTGCGCCTGAGCGAGGACGCCCGCTGGATTCGCGACAGCGAGCTGAGCTTTGAGATGAATGAGCCGGACGCCTATGCGCTCGAAACGGCGCTGCAACTCAAGGAGAAGCACGGCGGAGAAGTGGTGGCCATCAGCGCCGGGCCGGCGCGCGTGCAGCAGACCCTCCGCGAGGCGCTGGCCAAGGGAGCCGACCGCGGCATCCACATCGCCGAAGAGCCGGCTTCGCGGGTGGACAGTCTGGGCGTGGCGCGGCTGCTGGCAGAAGCCATTCGCAAGGAGGGTTTCGAGCTGGTTCTCACCGGCTTGCAGTCCGATGATCTGGGCTTTGGACAGACGGGCGTCGTGCTGGCGGAGTTGCTGGGGATCCCGCACGCTACCATCATCATGGAGGTGCAGGCGGAGGCCGGCCAGCTTCGGGTGAAGCGCGAGCTGGAGGCGGGCTGGTTTCAGTGGGTCGAAATGCCGCTGCCGGCCCTGCTGACGATTCAATCCGGAATCAGCAAGCTGCGCTACGCCACGCTGATGGGCATTAAGAAGGCCAAGACCAAGGAGTTGCGGCAGCTCAGCGCGGCGGAACTGGGGGTTGCGGAGCCCGGCGGCGGGCAGCGGTTACACCGCATCTATGTTCCCGTGAAGACCAAGAAGACGGAGTTTTTGGAAGGCGCGCCCAAGGAAGTGGCCGCCAAACTGGTCGAAAAGCTGCGGCAGGATGTTCGTGTGCTGTGAATTCTACGCCGGCGTTATGGCGAAGCTGGCCAGGCCGATGCGGCTTTGAAGGGGCGGAGAGAGCGAGCGATGATGGCAAACGCAATCCTTGCAGTGATGGAGCAGCAGGAAGGCAAGTGGAACCGCATGAGCTGGGAAGCGCTGGCCGCAGCGCAGCAGGTGGGCGCCGCGGTGAATGCGCCCGTGGAAGCGGTGGTGATGGGCGCCGGAGTGCGCCCGCTGGCGGAGGAAGCGGCGCAGGCCCGGCTGGCACAGGTTCACTTGCTGGAGCATCCGTTGCTCGAGCGCTACACGCCGGACGGCTACTGCGCCGCCTTGCGGCAGCTCCTCGCCGCGGTGCAGCCGCAGTATGTTCTGCTGCCGCATACTTACCAGGTGCGCGACTTCGCTCCGAAGCTGGCGGTCTCGCTGCAACGCTCCTTGCTGAGCGATTGTATCGGCTGGCGGGCGGAGCAGGCCGGGCTGGTGTTCACCCGGCAGCTGTTCCAGGGCAAGTTCAACGCCGACATCTCCTTCGAGGGCCCTGCTCCCCATTTTGTCTCGGTGCAGGCAGGGAGCTTCCCGGCAGAAAAGCTCCTCCGGGGCGATGCGCCCGCGCCCGTGGTTCCCTTTGCGGCGCAGCTCGAAGCCGCCCAAATACGCACCCGTCCCGGGGAGAAGTTCCAGGAGTCCAAGCGCGCCGTGGACCTCTCCCAGGCGGAGATCATCGTGGCGGTGGGCCGGGGGATCAAGGAACAGGAAAACCTCGTGGTGGCCGAGAAGCTGGCGCAGGCGCTGGGCGGTGAGATGGGCGGTTCGCGTCCCATCTGCGACAACGGCTGGCTACCGATGGAACGGCAGATCGGCAGTTCCGGGCAAACGGTGGCGCCCAAGCTCTACATTGCGTTGGGCATTTCCGGGGCGATCCAGCACCTGGTGGGGATGAAGGGCGCCCGCACCGTGGTGGCCATTAACAAGGATGCCAACGCCCCCATCTTCGAAGTGGCCGATTATGGCATTGTCGGGAACCTGTTTGACATTGTGCCGGCGCTCACCGAAGAGATCAACAACGTCAAAGGGCAGTAAGGGTGGGCGCAAAAAATTCGCCTCGCCTTGGGATACCGTTGGAGTATACTACCGGCTAACAAATTGC
>DATMAF010000165.1:0-5161 GCA_035560315.1 Terriglobia bacterium
CCCCGCCGGAGCCGCCGCAACACCCCTTCACCCGGCGGCCGTGGGAGGGTTCCTGGCGGCCCTGGTGGCGGCCTTATGGGCCTATGATGGCTGGACGGCCGCGACGCTGGTCGGCGGCGAGATTGAACATCCCCACAAGAACCTCTCCCGCGCTCTGGTGGGCAGCGTCCTGTTTGTCGCGGCGGTCTACGTGCTGGCGAACATGGCCTACTTCTCCGCGCTGTCGCTTCCCGGAGTCGCCCAGTCCCAGCAGGTGGCTTCCGATGTCGTGCAGCGATTCGCAGGAGCCGGGGCGGCCAAGTGGATCACTCTGGCCATGCTCCTCTCGGCGCTGGGAGCGCTGAACTCCACGGTGCTCAGCGGGGCGCGCGTGCCGTACGCCATGGCGCGCGACGGCCGCTTCTTCCGGTTCGCCGCTTCGATCCATCCGACCTTTCACACCCCCGGCCGCGCGCTGTTCTTTCAGGGGTTCCTGGGAATTCTGTTTGCGCTGACCGGAACGTTCGAAGAACTTTTCTCGCTCGTGATCTTCGCCGCCTGGATTTTCTACGGTCTGACAGTGGCGGCGCTGTTCCGGCTGCGGCAGCGCGAGCCCACTCTGCCTCGTCCCTACCGCGCCTGGGGTTACCCCTGGGCGCCGGCTGTGTTTATGGCGGGAGCGTTCGCCCTGACCGTGAACCTGTGGTGGGAGTATCCGCTGCGCTCTTCGATCGGCCTGGCTTTGATTCTCTCGGGGCTGGCTTTCTACCGCTACTGGAGCCAAAAACAACCGGCCAGTTAACAAATGGAAACCTGTCCTATACCCCCGGCTCGACGGAGTCCCGCCCGGCGATACCACCGTCTTGCGGGAACGCAGCTTGCCGCCCGCCGCAGCCACGATGTAAACTCATCTTTGAACCGCAATTCTTGCGCCTGCAAGAGTTCCGGTGACCAGGGAACCATCCCATGCCCCCTCGCAAAGACCAGGACGAAGAACCGCAAGAGTTTCGGGTCGTGGACCGGCGGCCCTTCACGGCGGAAGGAGAGTTGCGCAAGGATTTGCCGCCGGAACCTGCGCCGCCTCCCCCGCCCTCCGCTGCCAAGACGGCGCCGGCGGAGGCCGCTTCTCCGGAAGCAACCGCCAAACGGGACGCCCGGCCTCCCGGCGGGGAAGGTCCGGTGCAACTGGAGCACCTCATCATGTCGCTGGTGACGACCGCGATGCTGCACCTCGGCATGGCGGCCCGTCCGGGGGAAGCTCCGCTGCCGCCCAACCTGCCGGCCGCGCGGGAGACCATCGACCTGCTGAGCGTTCTGCAAGAAAAAACCAAAGGCAATCTCACACGCCAGGAAGAGCAATTGCTGGTCGGGAGCCTGCAAGAGCTGAAGCTGGCGTATGTCGAGATCACCCGGCATGCGGGACGGATGCGGTAGGATGCGCCTGGAGTTGACCGTCCTGGGCTCCGGCACTTCGGTGGGGGTGCCGGCCATCGGCTGCCGCTGCGCCGTCTGCCAGTCGGACGACCCGCGCGACAAGCGCTTGCGGCCCTCCCTCCTGTTGCGATACAACGGCCGCGCCGTGGTCATCGATACCGGACCGGACTTTCGAACCCAGGCGCTGCGCGCCGGCATGGACCGGCTGGACGCGGTCTTGTTTACCCATGCCCATGCCGACCACGTGCTGGGCCTGGACGATATCCGCCCCTTCAATACCCAAACCAACAGGGCCGTTCCCATCTATGGCAACCGGCAAGCCATGGAAGGGCTGCGCCGCATTTTTCAATACGTCTTTGACGGCAACTACCCGTGGGGCGGCGTCCCGCTGGTGGAAGCGCACATCCTGACGGGCCCGGTGGAACTGTTTGGCCTGGAATTTGTGCCCATCCGGCTGCGGCATGGCTACCTGGAAGTGTTCGGCTTCCGGTTCGGGCCGGTGGCCTACCTGACGGACTATAACGAGATCCCGGAGGCTTCCGTGAAGCTGCTGCGCGGGGTGGAGATTCTCTTTCTGGATGCCTTGCGGCACTTGCCCCACCCCACGCACATGACGGTGGCGCAGGCGTTGGCCGAAGTGCAGCGCATCGGCCCCAAGAAGGCTTTCTTCACCCACATCGCGCACGACCTGGGGCACGAGGAAACCAATCGCACCTTGCCGGACAACGTGCGCCTGTGCTACGACGGCATGCAACTGGAAGTGGAAATTGCCTGAGCACGCGCCGCACGGCGCGGGCCCTGTCCGCCACCCATGCAAGTCTACCGCTCACTCCAGCAGATCGCTTCCGCCTGCGGAACGAGCACGGTGACGGTGGGCGCCTTCGACGGCATTCATCGCGCCCATCAGGAATTGCTGCGGCGAGTGCGCGAGCGCGCCCGCTCGCGGGGTGCTTATTCCGTGGCCGTAACCTTTGATCCCCATCCGGCCATGGTGCTGGCCCCGGAAAAGGCGCCGCGGCTGCTCACGCCGCTGGCCCTGAAACTGGAGCGGATGGAGTCCGGCGGGCTGGACCGGGTTCTGATCCTGCCCTTCACGCTGGAATTCTCCCGGTGGACTCCCGAGCGGTTTGTGCAGGAGGTGATTGTCCAGGCGCTCTGCGCCGAGTCGGTGTTTGTCGGGGAGAACTTTCGCTTCGGCCATCGCCAGGCGGGCAATCCCCAGGTGCTGGAGGAGTTGGGACGGCGATTCGGCTTTCAAACCGTGGTCCTGGAAAAAATGCTGGTGCGGAAAACGGTGGTCAGCAGTTCGCAGATCCGCGGCCTGCTGGAGCAGGGCAACGTCGTTTTGGCGAACCGCCTGCTGGGCTATCCCTTCACCGTTCGCGGACCGGTTGTGCCGGGGCTTGGCATTGGCCGCCGTCAGACGGTTCCCACGCTGAACCTGGGTGAGACCGGCGGCCTGCTGCCCCAGCCGGGGGTTTACATCACCGTGGCGCGGCCGGGCGGCGGCACGGTCATCCCGGCGGTCAGCAACGTGGGAACCCGTCCCACGTTCGGGGAGCGAGGCCTGGGCGTGGAAACCCATCTGCTCGAATCATGGCCCGGCCCGCCGCCCGCGGTGATGGAGGTGGGGTTTCTTCGCCGGCTGCGGGCGGAGCGCAAATTCGACTCCGCAGAACAACTGAAAGAACAGATCCTTCAGGATGTCCGCCGGGCGCAACGCTATTTTCATCGCTTGCGCCGCGCCGGCATCCCGCTCCGCTGGTAGGACGCCGGCCGTGTTCCGCCCCGGCTTCAGAAAATTCCATTGTATGATTCCAGAGTGGAGGAAGGCGGTTCGAGGAAACGGCAATGTCGCAGCGGCTGCCGCCACGATTGACTGATCCCCTGCTGGCGCTGTTCAATGGCGAACGGCTGGAGCAGCAGATGGGCAAGGCCCTGTTGCTGGTCACGGTGGATGAGGCCGGCTGGCCCTATGTGGCCATGCTGAGTTTCCTGGAGGTGGTGGCCGCCGACCGCAGCAACCTCCGCGTCGCGCCCTGGAACAACAGCACCACCACCGCCAACCTGCGTCGCGCCGGCAAGGCGACCCTGATCGTCGTGGACGAGGCCATGGCGTACTATATCCAGGCCAGCGCCCAAGAGCTGAGCCGCGACCTGGAGGGCTTCCCCGGCATGGCGAAGATAAATCTGCGCATCGAATCCATTCTGGAGGACAAAGCCCTCGATTATGAAGGATCCGCCCGCGTCACCACGGGCATCCGGTTTGAGAACCCGCAGGCGGGCGCCGCCGCCCTGGAGCGAGGACGGCGCGTCCTGGAGGCCCTGCGGCGCTGAGCGTGATTGGCCGAGACGGAGGATGGCATGCCAGCCAAGAGTGCCCTGTCCTGGGGCGACCAGGATTTGCGAACGGTGAAGAGTCCCGAGGAGCTTCCCGAGATATTTAATTTCGCCGCGGCGTTGCTGGACCGGCACCTGGCCGAGGGACGGGGCTCGCGCGTGGCGTTGCTGGGGCCCGCCGGCACGCTGACCTACGCGGAACTGGTGCGCCTGGCCAACCAGGCGGGAAATGCTCTCCAGGAACTGGGCGTGGAACGGGAGAATCGCGTGCTGCTGTTGTTGCGCGACTCGCCGGAGTTTATCGCCACCTACCTGGGAGCGATGAAGATCGGCGCGGTGCCGGTGGCGCTCAATACGTTTGCGCGGCCGTCGGAGTACGAATTCTATGTCCGGCACAGCCGCGCCAAGGTGGTGGTGGGCGAAGCGGAGTTCCTGGCGCCTCTCGAGTCCCTGCTGCGGCGTTATCCGCTGCGCGGGATCCTCAGCGTCCGGGGCGACGCCTTTGCCGGAGCGCATCCCTTCCAGCCGATGCTCGCGGCGCAATCCCCGGAACTCGACCCGGCTCCCACCGTGCGCGACGACATGTCGCACTGGGTGTATACCTCCGGCTCCACGGGGGAACCCAAGGCTGCTGTGCACCTGCACAAAAACACCATGTTCTGCGTCGAGCCGTATGTGCGCCACGTGGTGCGGATGACCCCGGACGACATCAACTTCTCCGTCTCGCGCCTGTTTTTCTCCTACGGTCTGACCAATTCCATGTTCATGCCGCTGTGGGTAGGCGGCGGTTCCTTGCTGATGCCCATGCGCCCCGAACCGGACCGCATTTTTGAGTTCATTGAGCAATACCGCCCCACGCTGTTTTTCTGCGTCCCGACCGGGTACGGCCGTCTGTTGCGGGAAAACCCGGACCCCAAGAAACTGGCCAGCCTGCGTCTCTGCGTCTCGGCGGGGGAAGCCCTGCCCGGTTCCATGTATCAGGAGTGGAAGGCCAGAACCGGACTACAAATCCTGGACGGGGTCGGCTCCACCGAGTTTGGATACATTTTTCTCTCCAACCGTCCAGACGATGTAAAACTGGATTCCAGCGGCAAAGTCCTCCCGGAACACCGCTACCGCCTGGTGGACGCCGACGGAAAAGATGTGGAGGGCGAAGGAGCGGGGGAACTCTGGATCTCCTCGCCTTCCATCGCCGCGTTCTACTGGACGAATCACGAGCGCAGCAGAAAAACGTTCGTCGGAGAGTGGCTGCGGACCGGGGACCAGTATGTCCGCGACGCGGCCGGGTATCTGTCGTACCAGGGCCGCAGCGATGATCTGTTCAAGTCCGGCGGCATCTGGGTATCTCCCATTCAGGTGGAAAGCGTGCTGATCTCCCACCCCGCGGTGGCGGAGGCCTCCGTGGTGG
>DATMAF010000166.1:0-3926 GCA_035560315.1 Terriglobia bacterium
GGGTCGGCCAGCAGGGTCTTGGGGCCCTCCAGGCGCCGCAGGATGGGATCGTCGTTCTTGGCCATCTTGTGATAGACCACGACGGCCTGCTCGTGCTGCACGGTGAGAAACAGTTCCTGCCGTCCCTCGTCGACGGCAATGCCGAAGGTGCCGTGCGGCGTGCTGAGCTCGCGCGCTGGTTTGACGTTGCCCTCCGCGTCGCGCGGGAAGATCACCAGCGTGTCCACGGTGTCATTGGCGACCGAGTAGATGTCGCCGGTATTCTGATCCACGTACAGGCCGCAGTTGAATTCCAGCTTTGTCAGCAGGCCCTGAATTACTCGTTTGGGCTCGCTGAAGCTGGCCGAGGGAGGCGTATTGGTCATGCGATCGAACACTTTGATCCCAAAGAGGTTCTCGTCCTGGAGGAAGACTTCGTTGCGGTTGTAGTCAACCGCCACGGCGCTGTAGGTGGGATAGGTGTCGCGGATGATGCGCACCGGCTCGCGTTCGCCGGGAATGGGATCGCCATGCTGCGGCGCGCCCGGACCCAGGTCCGGCGCCGATTGCAGGGCCGCCAGCAGCGTCGTCTCCGCGCTGGCCGGCAGCCACTGGCACATCGCTCCATCGCTTTCCGGAAGCCGGTCAATGGCCACCAATTGGGGCGCTCCGGTGGCATTGCGGCGGGCCATTCGCGCCGCATCTCCCAGAGATGCTTGGTGTGTCCCGCTTCCTGTCAGAACCCCGAGCGCGGCGAGCAGCAGTGCTGCCGCTATTCCCCATAGGGAACGTGAATGCTGGCTGCGTTTCATGAGACTGATCTTCCTCCCCTGGACCGATGTTCCCAAAGCCCGCCCGGAGAAAACTGGCGCCTCTGGGATGGAACCTGCGCCTGCCGGTATCTTAGCATAGGGTCCCTTTGCGGCACAGCGCCTTCACAAAGAAGACGCCTGCGGAGCGCAAAAGGTTACCCGCAAACAACAACGGGGATCGGTGGCCGATCCCCGTTGCGGAATGGATGGTTTCGCCCGCTAGAATGCCAGCCGCAGCGCAAACTGCATCTGCCGCGAACTGGTGCGGGTGGTCTGGATGCGGCCGCGGTTCGGATTAAGCGCCCCCGTCGCCTGAAACACGGTCGTGTTTGGATCGCCGAAGTTGGGCCGGTTGAACAGATTGAATAGCTCCCACCGGAACTCCAGGCTTCCCTGCTCGCCCAGCATGGGGAGAGACGTCGTCTTGGTGAGCGTCATGTCAAAGTTGGCGACGCCCGGCCCGATCAACGTGCTGGGACCCACATTGCCTGCGAATACACCGGCGGGAAAGCTCGGATCGCAGGGGAACAGGGCCGAAGGGGTTGACCGCAGGCAATTGGATTTCCGGAAGGTGAACTGCGTGGAATCAAAATATTCGTCGGGGTTCTGCGGCCGCGACGGGTTCAGGTTCCCGCCGGGAATCAGATCCAGCGAAGGCCCGTCCACGTAGATGAGCTGCTTGGTGGGACTGCAACCGAAGGCAGCGCCGCTGGAGCAACTGGGGTTGGCTCCGTTAATGCTTTGGGGACTGCCGCTGCTGAGCCGCAGGATGCCGCTCACCCCCCAGCCCCCCAGGACCTTGCCAGCCACCCCAGCGAGGTTGGAGCCGGGCAGTTCGTACACGAAATTGGTGTAGAAGCTGTGGCGGATGTCGTAGGCCGATAGCGCCCGCTCTTTCTCCGTGCGGTAGGGCTGCCGGTCATTGCTGAAATCGCCGCTCCCCAGGAACGCCGAGCCGTCGTCCATGGCCTTCGACCAAGTATAGGAGCTCTGCACTTGGAAGCCCTGGCTGAACCGCCGCGTCAGGCTCATGCGCAGGCCGTGATAATCCGAGGTCCCGTCCGTAATGCGCCAGCGGAAGCGGTTGAAATAGGGGTTGTTCCGGTCCGGGTTGGCGGCGATGAGGTAGAAGGTGCGGCCATTGCGAACTTCCGCCGGGGTGGTGTTCAGTTGCAGGTTGCCGCGCATCAGGTGCGTTCCGCGCGTCGCGGAATAGCCGGCCTGGAAGGTCATGCTGCCGGTCAACTGCTGGTCAACATCCAGGCTGTACTTGTAGACCGCCGGCTGGGAGATTTCATATTCAATGCCGTCAATCTGCGGGCGGCCGGCGTAGCGGGTCAGCAGGTCGGTTTGTGCCGTAAAGGCGTTCGGGAAGTTGATCTCCGTCCCCTGGGCGTTAAAGTCCTGCCGGAGCAGTTCCGCCACGGCATAGAAGGGGGAGGTGCGGTTGCCCGGCACCAGCCAGTAGATCGACAGCAACTGGTCATGGAATACCCCGATGCCACCCCGGAGGGAGGTCTTGCCGGTTCCGAACACGTCCCAGGCAAATCCGACGCGCGGGGCGAAATTTTTAAGCGAGGGATTATCGAACAGCGGTCCCACGTCCGTGGTCGACGGCGTTACCACGTTCAAGTGGTGCGGCCGCAGGTCCCGGATGGTCGCCGAGCGGCCATGCCGTTCCTTGGGAACGGTGACGAACTCATACCGCAGGCCCGCATTCAGCGTCAGCCCGGGGCGAATGCTGATGTCGTCCTGAAAGTACATCCCCCACAGCGTCTGCGCCCAACTGCGGTGGGAATCCGAACCCGGCGCGGTGAAGGTGGCCGCGGTGGGAATGTTGCGCATGAAATTCTCCAAACCGGTGGTGCTCCCGATGGCGTTGAAATTGAACGTCCCGCCGCCATGAAAGTCGCCGCGCTGGTTGAACTGGAAGCGCGAATAATGCAATCCGAATTTGGCCGAATGCATGCCCTTGGTCCAGGTCATGGATTCTTTGAACTGCCACAGATTCTGGTTGTTGTTGCGCGGCACCAGGCTGTCGCCGCCCCAGCCGGCCAGTTGCTGCACAGAAATGGCCCCAATCACCACGTCGGTAGGCGTGAAGCGCTCCAGCGGGAAGGAATAGCCGGGGCGTTTTGTGTTCACGCTGCCAAACTGCGTCCGATTGAAGGAAAGATGGGTTTGGCCCAAAAACGATGGCGAGAAAATGTGGGTTTCCTCGATGGTGGTAAAGCGGGACCCGGTATTGTTTGTCAGAAAGACATTCAGGTTCGGCGAACTGCGCTCCGCGTCGTCTTTCTGGAAACGAACGAAAATGCTGTCGGAATCTGAAAACCGGTGATCGACGCGGGCGGTCCAGAAGTTCTGGTCTGTGTTCTGGAGGGCGCCTTCTCCGAACTCCGCCGTGCCGTCGGCCCGGTCAAAGGGATATTGAGGCCCCAGGCAGTTGGATTGGCAGGGAATGTTGGGCAGCGGATAAGATTCCAGGAACGGCCGCGTGGCGGGATGAATCCCGATGTTTTCCAGCGTTCCTCCGGTGCGGGGAATCAACCCCTGGCGGGCGGCCTGCCCCGGAACCACCCGGGTTTCCGTCTGGCCCAAGGCCTCCCGCAAGCCCTCGTAGCTGCCAAAAAAGAACGTCTGGTCGGTAATGATGGGACCGCCAAGGGAGCCGCCAAACTGGTTGCGGCGGAACTCCGGTTTCTCGCCGTCGTTAAAGGCATTGTCCTCCCACTTGGGGGCGTCCAGGTTGTCGTTGCGCAGGAACTCAAACAGCGATCCATGAAACTGGTTGGTTCCGGACTTGGTCACGGCGCTCACCACGCCGCCGGTGTGGCGGCCGTACTCGGCGTCAAAGGCATTGGTGATGACGCGGAACTCGCGCACCGTTTCCACGCCCGCCACCGTGCCCGCCGCGCTGCCGGTGGTGCCCGAGGCGTCATTGATGTCGGCGCCGTCCAGCAGGAAGCTGTTCGAGGTATAGCGATTGCCGGCAATGGAAAGCTTTTTGCCGAACCCGAACACGGCGCTCTCGCCGCCCGTCTCCGACAGCACCGCGCCGGCTTGCAGGGGAACCAGTTCGATGAAGCTGCGGGCGTTGAGCGGGATGTCGCGCATCTGCTGCGAATCCACCAC
>DATMAF010000167.1:0-3622 GCA_035560315.1 Terriglobia bacterium
TACCTGTCGCACTTCAGCCCTTCCTTTGGACCGGAATACATCCTGGCGTCGCTGGACTTCGGGGGCTGGCAGTGGCGCCTGAGCGGGGCACAACTGTTCGGCATGGTGGCGCTCTGGCTGCTGACGCTCATCCATATCTCCGGCGTGGAGCGCGGAGCCCGATTCCAGGTGCTGATTACCATCGGAAAGGTGGTGGTGCTGACGGCGCTGGTGGTGCTGGGATTTCTATTGGGCACCGGCGACTGGGGACATTTCGCCACCGGGCCAGAGGGACACCTGCCGCCCGGCGCCTTGCGCAATCTCCCGGTCTCGCTGATCTTTGTGCTCTACTGCTACAGCGGCTGGAACGCCGCCGCCTACCTGGCGGGGGAGGTTCGCGATCCCCATCGGAACATCCCGAAATCTCTGCTGGTCGGCACGGTCTTCGTGGGCATCCTCTATATGGGCCTCAATCTGTTATTCATTTATAGCCTGCCGCTTTCGGAGATGAGCGGTGTGTTGCAGATCGGCGAGAAAGCCTCCCAGGCGCTGTTCGGCGCCTCCGCCACGCACCTGGTAGCTACCGTGATGGCGCTTTCGATTCTGGCCTCGGCCAGCGCCATGATCCTGGCCGGCCCGCGGGTTTACTATGCCATGGCCTCTGATGGCGTCATTCCCCGCCAACTGGCCGCCGTGCATGCCCGCTACCGCAGCCCCGCCGCCTCCATCCTGCTGCAATCGCTTTGGACCTCCGTGTTGCTGCTGAGCGGAACCTTTGAACAGCTCATCATCTATTCCGGCTTCATGCTGGTGTTGTTTTCCGCCCTGGCGGTGGCTTCGGTCATCGTGCTGCGGATCCGGAAACCAGAACTGCGCCGCCCCTTCCGGGTTCCGCTGTATCCGTTTACGCCGTTGCTGTTTGTGGGATTCTCGGTTTGGATTCTCTACTTTACCCTGCTCGATAAACCCAAGGAATCCTTGCTGGGCATCGCGACTGCCTGCATCAGCATTCCGATGTTTTATTACTGGCGCAAGCGCCCCCACCGGCCGTAGGCCGCCCAATCGATACAACCCGGGGAATCGCAGGAGGTTGCGGGAGGTCCCCCCAAATATCTGAAACCCCTTTTGTGGTTCTCCTGTCGAATAGACGGGCGTATGATGGAACCGTCCTTTTTCCGCTTCCATAGAGTCGCATCCGGGAGGCGTCAGTGAAAACAGAGCGGCAAAGCATGGCGGACCCGCCTGTGCGCGGATCGCTGCCGTGGCAGCGGGCAAAGGTCCCTCCGGGGCGGAACATCCCGTGTTTGGCAGCGGTTTCCTTCCTTTTCCTGCACCTGCTGCCGTCTTTCCTTGCGGCACAGAACGTGACGATTCAAGGAAGCGTGCGCGACTCTTCCGGAGCGGTGTTGCCCAACGCCATCATCCGGCTTTATCAGGAGGATGCCTTGCGGGCGGAAGTTTACTCGGGCGCTGACGGACAGTTCCGCGCCAGCGTACCCGCGGGCCGGTATCGCATCGAAATCACCGCCTTGAACTTTGGGATGCTCTCGGAGTCGCTGGAGGTTGGCCCCAACATGGCGCCCCTAACCTACCAGTTGCATTTGGCGCCGGTGGTGCAAACGCTCGAGGTGCAGGAGGAGCCGTTCCAGATCAGCCTGGAGCCAGACCGCAACTTGACCGGCCTGGTGCTCGATGACTCGGCCATCCAGCAACTGCCGGACGACGAGGAGGAACTGCGGCAACTCCTGCAAGACATGGCGGGCCCGGGAGCCGCTGCCGTCGGAGGGGCGGAGATCACCACCGACGGCTTTTCCGGCGGCCGGCTGCCGCCCCGCGACCAGATTCGCGAGATCCGCATCAACAATAATCCCTTCACCGCCGAGCGGAGCCGTCCCGGCCGCGGCCGCGTAGAGATTCTGACGCGAGCCGGAACCGACGCGCTGCGCGGCAGCCTCCGGTTTGAAATCCGCGACGAGGCCCTGAACGCCCGCAATGCGTTCGCCGACACCAAGCCCCCCTATCAGCGCCGCGACTGGCGAGGGAATCTGAGCGGTCCTCTGCAACGGGAGCGGAGTTCCTTTTCGCTTTTCGCCAGCCGCTCCCGCTCCGAGGACAGCGACTCGATCCTGGCCACCACGCTGGAGGGCCCCCTCTCTGCCGCCGTGGTGCGGCCCAATACGGAGCAGGAATACAACGGCCGCTTGCAGTTCCAGTTGCCCCGCAACCACGCCCTGAGCCTCAACTTCGAGTACGGAACGGAGACCAGCGAACAGGAGGGAGTCGGGGGATTCACTCTCCCGGAGCGAGCCGGCACTTCCGAGAGCAGCGATTGGAACCTCCAGTTGCAGGAAGTCGCTCCGCTCACGGAGCGGCTGGTTCAGGAAACCCGATTCGCGGTGCGGCACAATCGTTCCCAGACCCGCCCGGAGCGACTGGCCGTCGCCATCGATGTCCTGGACGCCTTTGAGGGCGGCGGGGCCACCAGCTTCAACGAGCAGCGGGAGCGGAATCTTCAATTCGCCAGCCTGACCAGCTACGCGCGCGGCCCGCTCGCCCTGAAGTTCGGATTCCAGGGCGAGTATCGTCAATACGAAACCCTGAACCGCGACAATTTCCTGGGCACGTTTGAATTCTCCGATCTGGCCGCTTACGCCGCCGGGCTTCCCACCAAGTTCACGCGGAACAGCGGCAACCCGGAACTGGACATGGATCAACTGGAGTGGGGAGCCTTCGTGCAGCACGACGTTCGCTTCTCCGAGCAGTTCCTGCTTTCCCTGGGCTTGCGCTATGAGAGCCAGACCAACCTGGGCGACGACAACAACCTCGATCCCCGCATCGGTTTCGCCTACGGATTGGGGAAGTCTTCCGTCCTCCGCGGCGGCGCGGGACTGTTTCACCAGCGCCTCAGCGCCGGGACGGTGCAGTCCGTGATGCGGCTGGACGGAACGCGCCAGATTCAAATCGTCATCGAAAATCCCTCCTATCCGGATCCCTTCGCCGGGGGCGGCATGCAAACCATCGAGCCGCCGGCTTCGATCCGCAAGACCTCCGCCGCGCTGGCGGCGCCTTATACTGTTAACGCGTCCATTTCGTTTGAGAGCCGCCTGCCGCGCGGCCTGTTTGTTTCCGTGGGCTACGACTTTGTTCGCGGCGTGCATCTCTTCCGCAGCCGCAACATCAACGCTCCGCTTCCCGGCCAGACGGAGCGCCCCGACCCGGCGCGCGGCAACATCCTGCTGCTGGAGTCCTCCGCCAGTTCGCGTTACCACGAGCTGAGTCTGCGCCTGGAACAGCGCCTCGGCTCCAGTTCCCTGGGCTTCAATTATTCGCTTTCTTCCAGCTACGACGATACGGACGGGGCCTTGAGCCTGCCAGCCAATAACTACGATCTGAGCGGGGAATGGGGCCGGTCCTCGCAGTTCCAGCGCCATTCCTTTTTTGCCCGCTACAATTTCGATCTCCCCTGGCGGATCAGCGCCAGCACGCGCTGGCGGGCGAACTCCGGCCGGCCCTACAACATCACCACCGGCTTCGATGACAACGGCGACACCAATACCAATGACCGGCCCGCCGGCGTCCGTCGCAATACGGGCGAGGGACCGGGATTCTTCGTGGTCGACCTGGGCCTGCGGAAAACGTTTTC
>DATMAF010000168.1:0-2412 GCA_035560315.1 Terriglobia bacterium
CGCGCTCGCTGCCTTCGACATCCGCCAGGCGCTGGTCGCCAACGCCACCTATCAGTTGCCAGGAAGGGGACTGTCCGGGGTGGCGGGTCATGTGCTGGGCGGCTGGCAGTTGAGCGGAGTGTTGTCGCTCCGCGGGGGCAATCCCTTCAGCCCCGATCCAGGAATCACACCCGGGAACTTCACCAACATGACCAGCTATCCCGACCGAGTGGGGCCGATCCGCTATGACACACGCAACCCGGACCATTATTTCGACCCAACCGCCTTCGCGTTTCCGCTCGGATATATCCCCTCGGAATCGGCGCAGATCGGCGGCTCGTTTGTGGGCAATTCCGGACGCCATGTGCTGACCGGCCCGGGCAGCGCCACCATGGATCTGGTGCTGCAAAAGAGTTTTCCGGTTACGGAGCGCGTGAGTCTCAACTTCCGGTCGGAGTTCTACAACCTGCTGAACCGGGTGAACTTCAATATGCCCGATAACGCCATCTTCACCCAGGCGGTCATCCAGGCCGACGGGACCCGCGGCGTTTACAATCCGCAGGCCGGCCGCATCGACAGCACACGAGGCAACCCGCGGCAGTTGCAGTTCGGTTTGCGTATGGAATTTTAGGCAGTGCAGCAAAGCCCTGGCGCAGGTGCCCGCGGGTATCCCCAGCGGCTGCAAGGCAGGAAGAGCGCAGTTTGGGATGGCTTCCGCGGCAGGAGGAACGTCGTAGCAATGGCCGGTTGCAAGTATTTACATTGCTTTCGCCCGCAAGCGCTTGAGGTAGTGGTAGTGGTGGCGATGGCAAGCGCGATGGCAATCAGTTCGTCGGCGCTGCGGGCGCAGGAGAACGCGCCGCAGCCCGCCCCTCCTCCGCCGTACCTGACCATCGGGGCCGTGGATGCCTCGCCGGGGGCCAGCGTGATGGTGCCGCTGTATTTTTCGCCGGATCCCAAGACGCCGGTGGCGTCCTTTACGGTGGCCATCGAGTTTGTCAGCAACAACCTGACCTTCCAGGAGGCCGCCTACGGCGTGGCAGGTCCCGAGAGCCTTCAGCTCGCGAGCTCGGTAACGACGGCGGTTGCCGATGACAAAGGGGTCAAGCGATCCCAGCTTCGCCTGACGGCGAAGTCGGCGGACCCCGGCCGCGGCTTGCCCGAGGGCCTGTTGGCATATTTCATCTTCAACCTGTCCCTGGATGCCAAACCCTTCGTGATCCGGCTGACGCCCACCGTGCTGGCGGCCTCCGACACGCAGAAGCCGGCGCGAGCGGTGTCCGCGCTGAGCGCGCAGGCGGGCGCCGTAACGGTCATGAGCGCAGACATGACGCCCACGATGGCCTGTTTCTTTTTCACGCATTGACAAGACTTTTGGAGCTCCAAGAAAAATCGCGGTGGAGAGAGGAGAAAGCGATGCAATATCTGAGGACGATGCTAACAAGTGCTGGCGCCGCGCTGCTCCTGCTGGCAGGAGTCGGCTCCGCGCAGGAGGTTCTGAACAACGTCCCGGCGGCGCTGGTTTCCTATCCCGACAGCATCATTTATAACGCCAAGCTGGTGACGATGGACGATCACAGCGTTGGGCTCAACACTTCCGTGGGGAGGATTGCCGAGGCCATGGCGGTGCGGGATGGCCGCGTCATGGCGGTCGGCTCCAACGCCCAGATCCTGGCGCTGGCCGGACCGCGAACCGACAAGATCGACGTCAAAGGCCGGATGGTCATGCCGAGCATCATTGACACGCACGATCACGCTCACGGCACCATTGCCAACCGCTGGCAGGATGCCCACCCGGACCCCAACCAGAACATCGTCAAGATCTATAACATTCCGGCGGGCCGGACCGATGCGGAAATCACCAGCGCCATCACGGCCGCCATCCAGGCCCACGTGAGGAACACGGCGCCGGGGACCTACGCGCTGATCACGGTCAACAACCCTCCGCGCGACCCGAATGCCAAGGGGCTGGAGCGGGAACTGAATTTCATGGCCACCTGGCTCTACGAGGGCGGCTTCCCGAAACAGAAGATTGACGCGCTGGCGCCCAATCACCCGATCCAGCTTTACAACCTGCCGGCGATGATCGTGAACGAAGCCTTTGTGCGCCAGCTCGACAAGCAGTACGGGCGCGCCACCAAGCAGGGCATGAATATGGATGAGATGGGTCGCGTGCGCGAGACGGCCACCCAATACGGCCGCATGATGGCGAGCGACGTCTATTTCAAAAGCCGGGTGCCGGAGCTTGCCAAGGCCTTGGAGGAAGGCCTGATCGAAAAGACCGCCATCGGCGTGACCACCTACGCCTCGCACTTGATGGGCGAGCGTTTTCAGGACGCCTTCCTGCTGCTGCAAAGGGAGGGACGCAGCCCCGTCCGCATGGCCTTCTATCACTGGAACGGGCTGGCGGCCGGCTTCCCCGATTCCGCGCTC
>DATMAF010000169.1:0-5009 GCA_035560315.1 Terriglobia bacterium
GCCAGGATCGTGATGAGGACCGCCAGGTAGACCCAAAAAAAATTGCTGAGTTGCGGGATGCCGGAAAATCCGCGTGAGCCGCCGACTGATTCGATATTGAGGATCAGCACCCGGATGATCTCGCCGAAGCCCAGCGTGACGATGGCCAGGTAATCGCCGCGCAGCCGCAGCGAGGGGATGCCCACGGCCAAGCCCGCCAGCCCAGCGGCCATCGCCGCGGCAAGAATGCCGATCAACAGCAGCACCGCGTCCTGCCCCATCGCCGGCAGGAAGCCGACGGCGCCCCGCAGGACGGGCTCTCCGTAGTAGATCACCGCGGCAGAGGTATACGCCCCGACGGCGTAAAACCCCGCATGGCCGATGGAGAACTGTCCGGTAACTCCGTTGATGAGATTGAGGCTGACGGCCAGGATGATGTTGATCCCGGCCAGGATCACGATCTGATAATTGTAGGCGCCGATCAGCTCCCGCAACGTGGCCTGCAATCCCGCCAGCGCCGCCAGCGCGAGCAGCCCGTAAGACCACTTTCTCATACTTTTTCGACCATGCCCTTGCCCATGATGCCGGAGGGCTTCAGCAGCAGGATCAGGATCAAGATGATGAAGGCGATGGCGTCGCGGTATGTGGATTGCCCATAACCCACCGCCATGACTTCGGCCATGCCGACAATCAGGCCGCCCACCATCGCACCGGTGATGTTGCCGATGCCGCCCAGCACCGCGGCGACGAAGGCTTTCAGGCCCGGCATGATCCCCATCAGGGGATCGATCTTGGGATACATCAGGGAAACCAGGATGGCGCCCGCTCCTGCCAGCGCCGAGCCGATGGCGAACGTCAGCGCAATGATGCGGTCGGTCGGGATGCCCATCAACCGGGCCGCATCCAGGTTGAAGGAAACGGCGCGCATGGCCGTGCCCGTCCGGGTGTATTTGACGAACAGTTCCAGCAGGATCATCAAGAGGATCGCCACCAGCAGGACGATCAGCTTCTGGCTGTCGATGGTGAGCGGTCCGGCGTGGAGCAATGCCGACGGGATGATCTGAGGAAAGAACTTGGGATCGACGCCGAAGACCTGCTGGCCGCCATTTTCCAGAAACAGCGAAACGCCGATGGCGACGATCAGCAGCGCCAGCCGGGAGGTTTGCTGCACGGGGCGCAATCCCGCGTACTCCAGAAGCACGCCGAGCGCGATGCCCGCTGCCGCGCCCAGCAGCAGCGAGCCCGTCGCCGGACGCAGGAGCTGCCCGATGCCCGCCCCGACAATCCCCAGCCAGAAGGCCAGCGTAAAGCGGGAGCCGCTGCGGCCCGGCCGGTAGGCGAATCGCTCGATGAGCAGCCCGACCCCCGCCGCCAGCGCCATCGTCCCCAGCATCACCACCACCGCGCTCGCCAGCGAGGTGCCCAGGTACGACTGCACCCAGCGGCTGTTGGCCAGATAGTAGCCCATGAAGGCCCCGAACATGTAGACGTCGCCGTGGGCAAAATTGATCAGTCGCAGCACCCCATACACCATGGTGTAGCCCAAGGCAATCAAGGCGTAAGCGCTGCCCTGCGAGATGCCGTTAATGAGTTGTTGCAGAAACGTTTCCATTCTTCCGACAGATTACCTTGCCGGGAGAGATTCGGGAAGGGGTTCCCGCCTGTTTGCCGCCGATTGGCTGCGTGCGAGCCGCGGCGGGCGGGGTGGTTCGGTTCCGCAGGGGATGGCCATTACCGGCGGGCCGATGTGGTTGCGCGAAGCCGGGCGCGCTGCCGAGCTAGGGGCTGACCGTCTCCACATACTTCAGCGCGCCATCCTGGACTTGCAGCACGACGGCCGGCTTGACGGGATTGCGATTGGCATCCAGCGTGATTTTCCCGGTGATCCCGGCAAAGTCGCGGGTCTGGGCGAGGGCATCGCGAATCGCCGCCGGCTCGGTGGAATTGGCGCGGCGGATGGCGTCGAACAGCATCATGGCAGCGTCATAGCCCAGGGCCGCCAGCGCGTCCGGGGTCTCCTGGAAGCGGGCCCGGTACTCGGCCACGAATTTCTGGATGGCGGGACTGGGATCGTCCATCGAGGAGTGGTTGGAATAGTAGGAGCCATTGAGGGCCGTGCCGCCGATTTCCCAGAGCTTCGGCGAATCCCACCCGTCGCCGCCCAGCAGCGGCACGTTGATTCCTAGCTGCTTGGCCTGCCGGGCAATCAAGCCCACCTCGGTATAGTAGCCCGGCACAAAAATCGCCTGCGGGTTCTGGGCCTTGATGGCCGTCAGTTGGGCGCTGAAATCGGTGTCTCCTTCGCTGTAGCTCTGGTCCGCGACAATCCTTCCCCCCATCTTCTGAAACTCGGCGACAAAGACGTCGGCCAAGCCCACCGAATAATCATTCTTGATGTCGCGCAACACCGCGACATTCCGGATTTTGAGGGTATTGGCGGCAAATTTCGCCATCACGAACCCCTGGAAGGGATCGATGAAACAGACGCGGAAGATATAATCGCCCACCTCGGTTACGCGCGGGTTGGTGGAGGAGGGGGAAATCATGGGGATGCGGTTCTGCTGCGCCACCGGCGCGGCGGCCAGCGTCCGCGAAGAGGCCACCTCGCCCAGGATGGCCACCACCCGGTCGCGGGTGATGAGCTTGGTCACCACCGTCTGGGCCTCTTCGGGCCGGCCCTGGTCATCTTCCACAATCACCCGCACCCGCTTGCCCAGCAGTCCGCCAGCGCGGTTGACTTCGTCGATCGCCATGTCAATGCCGTTCTTGGTGGAGATGCCGAAGGTGGCCGTGGTGCCGGTCAGCGAGCCGTATTCGCCAATGACGATCTCGTTGGCGGACTCGCCGCCGCGTTGGGCCGAGCAGCCCAGGGCGGCGATCGCCGCCAGACACAGTCCAAGCCTTGCCAGAGCTGTTTTCATGGAGTCCTCTCCCCAGCCGTCCGGTCAGGTGTCGATCTGGGCTCGCTGCAACCGGCCGCTGTAGTCCACGTAAATGGACTTCCATTCCGAAAAAGTGTCGAGGGCGGCCACGCCGGCTTCCCGGTGGCCGTTGCCGGTCTGTTTGGTCCCGCCGAACGGGAGATGGATTTCGGCGCCGATGGTCGGGGCATTCACATACACAATACCCGTCTCCATCTCGCGCATCGCCGCGAAGGCGCGATTCACATCCTGCGTGTAAATCGAGGCCGAGAGGCCGTACCGCACATTGTTGCCGATCTCAATCGCCGCCTCGAAGCTGTCACAGGGTATCACGGAAACCACCGGACCGAAGATCTCTTCCTGGGCGATCCGCATCGCCGGCTGGACGTTGGCAAAGACCGTCGGCTCGAAGAAAAATCCCCTGGCGTAGGCGCCCTCGGTCAGGGCGTGGCCGCCGGAAAGCAGCTTGGCGCCCTCCTGGATGCCGATCTGCACGTACCGGCTCACCTTCTCCAGGGCGGCCCGGTTGATGAGCGGCCCCATCTGCGTCGCCGGGTCGCGGCCGTCGCCGACGCGCAGGGCGCGGGCCCGCTCCACGAACCGCTCCAGAAAGTCCACATAGACTTCCTTGTGGACCACGATGCGGCTGGCGGCGGTGCAGCGCTGCCCTGTGGTCCCGAAGGCGCCCCACACCGCCCCCTCCACAGCCAACTCCAGGTTGCCGTCCTCCATCACCAGCATGACATTCTTGCCGCCCATCTCCAGGTGCAGCCGCTTGAACTGCGGGGCGCAGCGTTCCGCCACGCGGCGGCCCACCTCCGTCGATCCGGTGAAGGAGATCATCTTCACGCCCGGATGCCCCACCAGCGCCTCGCCGACTTCCTCCCCGGTCCCGGCGACCAGGTTGACCACCCCGCGCGGCACTCCCGCCTCGGCCAGAATGCGCACGAAGTGATAGCAGGAAAGCGGCGTGTCCTCGGCCGGTTTGATGACCACGGTGTTCCCGCAAATCAGCGCCGGAAGGATTTTCCACGAGGGGATCGCCATCGGAAAGTTCCAGGGAGTGATCAGTCCGCAGACTCCCAGCGGCGCGCGGACGCTCATGGCGAATTTGTTGGGCAGCTCGGAGGGAGTCGTCTGGCCATAGAGGCGCCGCCCTTCGCCGGCCATGAAATAGGCCATGTCGATGGCTTCCTGCACGTCCCCGCGGGTCTCCTCCAGGACTTTGCCCATTTCACGGGTCATCTCGGCGGCCAGCTCTTCCTTGTGCCGCCGCAGCAACTCCCCGGCGCGAAACAGGATCTCCGCGCGGCGCGGCGCCGGCGTCAGGCGCCAGCGGGGAAAGGCCGCCGCCGCCGCTTCCACGGCGGCCGCCACGTCGCCCTCCCCGGAGCGCGGGAAAATGGCGATCACGTCGCTCTGATCGGCCGGATTGCGGTCTTCGAGCACCGCTCCCGAGAGGGACTCCACCCATTCCCCATTGATGAAGTTCTTGCAGACTCGCGGCGCGTTCATGCAGAATCCCGCCGCCCCGGCTTAGCGGGACGGCCTGGAGAAAAATAGTAACCCTGCGGAGGGTGCTTTGGGAAGCAACTTCGCGGGGAAGAAAGCGCTAACCGGAGGAGCCGGGCTCCTCCGGCGCGGCCGCCTGCGGTGAGTCGTACTTGGGGCCGAGGCCGAGCCGGATCAAGCTGAGGGCGTCAATCTTGCCGGTCGGCTCCAAACCCTGTCGTTCCTGGAAACACTTCAACGCTTGAATGCTGGTGTCGCCCCAGACGCCATCCGCGGCTCCTTCGTAGCATCCCGCCTCCGCCAGGGCTTGCTGAATTTCCCGGTAGCGATCGCGGGTGGGAGTTCTCTGGCCAATGGGCACCTGCGGGGACGGGCGGGCCCGCCGCCGGGTGGTGGCTCGCGCCGGGCGCTTGGCTGCCGGAGTTGCTCTTGTGGAGGCCGCGGGGGAGGGTTTGGAACTTTTCTGGCCGCTGGCGGGCGGCTGGACGGACGAGGACGGCTTCGTTTGCGCCCCCACGCCCAGCGCAGAGGCGAAAACCAACGCCATCAGCAGAAGCCATCCTCTCAATCGTCTCCTCCCCATGCAATCCAATCGCC
>DATMAF010000170.1:0-4590 GCA_035560315.1 Terriglobia bacterium
ACACCTGGTCCATTATTGCCGGCGCGCTTCCGCCCGGATTGTTTCTGGGAGCCTCCACGGGAGTCGTCAGCGGCACGCCATCCGTCGCTGGGAGCAGCAACTTCACCGTTCAAGTCACCGATGCCGATGGCCTGACGGCCACAGCAAGCTTTAGCATTGCCATCGGTATCCAGAATCCCGTTGTCATCTCCACCACGTCGCTGCCGAACGGTATTGCCACGAAGCCGTATAACGCCACGCTGCAAGCGACGGGCGGGACTCCGCCCTACGGCTGGTCCATCGTTTCGGGCGCCCTGCCGGTTGGCTTGACGCTGGCAGCCAGCAGCGGAGTGATTTCCGGTTCCCCGACGGTTGGCGGAACCAGCAGCTTTACGGCGCGGGTGACGGACAACAGCGCCCAGTCCAGCACCCGCTCCTTCAGCATAGCGGTGCTGCCCCTGACGTCCCTTTCCATCACGACCACGTCGCTGCCCAGCGGCACTGTCGGGGTGCCTTATAGCGCGACGCTAACGGCCAGCGGCGGCGTGCCGCCCTATAGTTGGTCTGTCATCTCCGGATCCCTGCCCGCAGGCCTGACCGGATCGGCTACCACCGGCGCCATCTCCGGAACACCAACCACCGCCGGATCCAGCACCTTCACGGTTCAGGTCCGGGATTCCAATGCCGACACCGCCACGGCGGCGCTGCTGATCTCGATCGCGGCCGGCAGCGGCGGAGGCGGCGGTGGTGGTGGCGGTGGCGGAGGGGGAGGCGGAGGAACCAGCCAGGTCAATCTGACCTGGAGCCCCAGCCCGACTCCGGGCGTTAACTACAATGTCTACCGCGGAACCGTCACCGGCGGCCCCTACACGCTGCTGAACTCCACGCCACTGTCAGGCACCAGCTTCACCGACAACACCGCGCAGAGCGGTCAGGCCTATTTCTACGTGGTGACAGCCGTCAACAGCCAAGGCGTTGAGAGTCTGGCATCCAACGAAGCCACCATTGTCGCAAAATGAATTCCGTCCCTGGCGGTGATGACGGCAGCGAACTTCCCTCAAGAAATTCCAGGCCCGCTTCACCCCAGATGGCGGTAAAGCAGAGTTCCCAGGGCAGCCAGCACGCGGTCCGGAAGCAGGGGCGCGGTTTTGCGCGCCAGCCGCGCTTTCCAGCCCTTTGTGAAGGAGGGAGACGAGGCGCGAGCGCCGGCTGGGTGCAGATAGCGGTAGTAGGTCAGCTCTTGCCGGGCCGCGCCCCAGCGGTCCTTAAAGGTGATGAGTCCAGGATTGTCATAGTCGCTGCGGCCGAGATCAAACATCCGCAGGCCGGCCTGTTTAGCCTCCTCGATTGCTTTCCAAAGCAGCAGGTGCATCGCTCCCAGGTGGTGGAACTTCGGATCGGAGCAGCCGTATTTGTAAACCAGAGTGTTCTGGAAGCGGAGGGTGAGGATCGCGGCCGCCGGCTGGCGTTCCTGAAACGCCACCCGAATCTTCAGGTCTGCGCCAAAGCATTCCGCCAGGCGCCGGAACCAGCTTGGGGGCTGGGGAGGCAAGCCGTGGCGCCGGCGGGTGAGCAGTTGCAGGCGGTAGAAGTGCCGCAACAGCTCCTCGGAAGCGCCTGCTTCGCAGAGCAGGCCCTCCCGCTGTGCGCGCTTGATCTTGCGCTGCGTGGAATCTTTGTGCAGATTGCGGAATAAGGCGCCGATGTCCGGCGCCAGATCCAGCCGATGCCAGCAGTAGCTCCCGACCGCCTGGCATAACGGGGACGGCCCCGCCAGCGGATTCGCTGGCCGCAACTCGATATAGCGCCATTGTTCCTCCCGCAGGCGTTTTTCCAGGAACGCCGAAAAAACAGCCAGCTGCTCCGGCCGTTCCAGCAAAGGGTCGCAATGGTCCGAGAAGGGCAGGGAAACCAAGCGCCGGCCCGTCAGCCAGCTATCGACAACGCAGGCAAGCAGGGCGGCCTTCAGCGGCATTCCGGGCGGCGAGGGCGTAAGGGCAATGGGAGTATAACCATAGCAGCGCCGGAGCGCTTCCAGCCAGGGGCGGGAATGAAAAACCGAGGCCTGCGGATGGCGTTCCAGTAAGGAGTCCCACCGGGAGTCTTCCAGCGGGTTGAGAGAATGGATTGCCGGCGAACGGTCCGCGGAGCCGTGGGATGGCTCGCGGAGAATTTCTCCCAAGATCGGGGGGGGCGCATCGGAACGGGCGGCACTTCCGGATTCCGGATCGTGCTCCGCTGCCGGCTGCCGTTGCGTCGCTCCGGGAGAAGGCTTCATGATCGGTTGGGTGGCGGGAGATGGAGAAATTCTTTGCCGGCGATAGAAGCAACCTATGGCAGGCCCGCCGCAGCCACCCCGGGACTGTGTCGCAGAGGCGCAAAGTTTCCCACAAACCGCGTCGCCGGAGCAGATTTTTTCCGAGGACCAACCCGCTCCACCAGGAAGGCGTCCACCTGCACGGCGACGGCGCGGCCGAGCATCTCGATCGACAGCACCAGCCGCCACTGGTCCTGCCGCCGCACCAGAATCCCCTCCAGGCCCTCCAGCGCTCCGGCCTTGATCCGCACCCGGTCGCCGCTCTCCAGGTAGGGGTGTGGCTCGATCGGCAGCGGCGCCGCCACCAGCCGCCGAATGGCGGCAATCTCTTCCTCCGGAATCACTCCCGGCCGCCCCGCCACCTCCACCATCCCGTGCACCCCGGGAGTCTTCAAAACCTCCAGCCGCCGCCCCGCCCCGTCGCGCAGGAACAGGTAGCAGGGAAACAACGGCAGCCGCAGCCGTTTGGCGCGATCCTTCCAGCGGTGCACCGCCGTGTACAGGGGCAGAAACACCTCAAATCCCTGCCGGCTCAGCAACTCCGCCACCAGCTTCTCGTGCTGATGCCGGGTGTGCAGCGCATGCCAGGCCCCCGCGGCCCCGGATCGCTGGTATTCCATTTCCTCGGGAAGCATCAATCACCTCTTTCGCCAAAAACTCCGTCCGGGTTTTTGCCTGCTCCATCCTTGGAGCCGGCCACGCGATTCCTCTCGCCCAGCCGGGGAACGTTCTGCACCGGATCGTCATGCGCGAACAGCCACTCTTCGTCCGCCCCCAGGTAGTTGGCAATGATCCGCTTCTGCTCCGCGCTAGGCTTGCGGAATCCGTTGATGATGCGGCTCAGCACCGCCTCGTCCATCTGGATCTCCTGCGCCATTCGGTTTTGGTGGATCCTCGAGCGCCAAATAAGCAGCTTCAAATTGGTAAACATCCCCGAATCTCCAGCCCTTTCCTTTCCGCCACGGGAAGCTTCTCTTCCCGCATGCAGAATCTGTTCCGGATTGCGGAACCCTTCGTGTAAGATCCTTTCCCCAGCATGTGCTGGCACCGACGCGATCGCTTGGCCCCAGGCTCCTTAATAGTACGAACGGTAGCCGTAGGAAGAGGACAACGAAACGGCGCCATTCAGCACCGAGCCCACCAGGTGGAAGGGCTGGAGCTTGTTGGCGGCCTCTTGCAATGCTTTCTGCGTGGTGGCGTATGCTCGCGCCACCAGCAGCACCGCGTCGCAAGCCGAGGCGAGCAACTGGGGGTCCGTCAGCAGATTCACCGGGGGCGAGTCAACCAGCACCAGGTCGAACCGCTGGGACAGCTCGTGCAAGCTGGAGTGCAGACGCGGGGAATGCAGCAATTCCGCCGGCGGAATCCGCGAGGTGCCGCGCACCATGAAGCGGATCGGAATTTCATCCGATTGCAGCACCACATCTTCCAGCGAGACCGAGCCTTGCAACAGGTCGCTGAACCCGGGTTGATCGGCGCTGGCGCCCAGCCAGCTTCCGATGCTGCCGCGGCGCAAGTCGCCATCCACCACCAGCACGCGGAACGACGGCAGCATGGCAAAGGTGAGGCCCAGGTTGAGCAGCGTCACGGTCTTGCCCTCTCCCGGTCCGGCGCTGGTAATCAGCAGCGAGCGAAACATTCTTGAAGCCTGCGCTTGCAGCAACTGGGTGCGCAGCAGCCGGTAATGCTCCGCGATCATGGAGTCAACCGTGTGCGGCAGCAGCCGCGACGTCTGGTCCAGATGCGTGCGGGCCGGCGTGCCGAAGGAACCGTTCCGCGCCTCCGCCGGCTGGCCGGATTCCGCCGCCAGCGGCTCGGCGACGGCCTCTGAAAGAGGCGCCGGCTCGCCGATAGCGGCCGCGGCAGCCGCCGTTTCCTGCGTTGCGGCAGCCGTCCAGGAGAGCTTGCCCGTTCCAGACGCATTCACGGTTTCCAGCAACTCCGAGATTTCTGGCGGAACCGTTGCATTCTTGCCCGGCTGCGGTTCCTCCTGCGGCGTGTGGACGGCGCGGCTGGCTTGCTTCAATACCTCGTAAAATCGGCTCATGATGGTTTTATCTTTCTATCAACCGTAATCATCCCCGCCTGCCCACCAGCCGCCCGAGAAAGCCGAAGGTCGGCTTGGCCTTGTAATTGCTCAGCGGGACAGGTTCCGGAAAAGGGTTTGCGACGCCAAGGGGCTCCCCGGCGGCGGACGATCCGTTTGCTTTCGCAGGATGTTCTAGAGGGGACTTGGTCACAAAGGGATTCTTGGCGGGGGGCGGCGCATCCGCCGGCGGGCTGCCGCGCTGCGG
>DATMAF010000171.1:0-4256 GCA_035560315.1 Terriglobia bacterium
AGCAGCATGGCCAGCCACCGCGGCCACAACGCTCGGCGCTGCGGACCCAGCACCGCCTCATAGGCAAAGTAGAGGAACAGCAGCATGCCGAGGTAGGCGGCGTGCTGCCAGTGGCCCGCCAGGGCTTGGATTCCGAACAGCATCCCCGCCGAAAGACAGTGAACGTAATTGCCCTGCTGAAGCCCCCGCCGGGCCAGCAGGAAGATGGCGGGGTACCACGCCATGGAGTTGACGGAAGCCACGTGCTGGGTATGGGCCACCATGGCCCCGCTAAACTGGAACAGCACTCCGGCCAACAGCGATGCAAACCGGCTGCCGGTGAGGTCGCGGGCCAGGTAGTACAGGAACAGCCCGGCCAGAAAGAAATGAACCATCACCTGCAGCTCCACGAGCCGGTATGGCAGCGGCCCGGCGGGATGCAACAGCACAAACAGCCAGTTGAGCGGGTAAAAAATCTGCGCCTCCGGATCGCCGATGATGGGAAAGCCCGACATGCTGTAGGGATTCCACAGCGGCAGCCGGAAATGCCGCAATTCTTCATGAACGAAGCTGAAGCTGGGATAGAAAAAATCCGCCACATCCCAGGGGAACATGACGCGGTTGGTAAACAAGACTTTCCAGTAGAAACACACGGTGAGAGCCGCCAGCAGCGTCGGGACGGCCCAGCGGGGAGCGAGCATCCGTTCGATGCGATCCGTCTCTGTCGGCTTGTTGTGATTCGAGGAGGTCATGCCGTCCGCCGGTCGCAGCGCCTCCTGCACTTTGTTCGTTCCCGGGCCGCGGTGTGCGGCAACGTCGCGAGGAATCGGCCCCGCAGCGCCTCAGGCTCTGCCGCCGCAAGCCGTCGGGCGGCTACTAGGGTACCCTGCAATCCGCGGGGCCACAATCCCCGCACCGCCAGCCAACGAGAAGGAAACGGCGCGCAGGGAATCGAAATGACTCCGGACGGCCGGGAGGAGTCAACGGGACGCAAAAACCCGGGAAAGGATGGTGAGCCGGGCGGGACTCGAACCCGCGACCCCCTGCTTAAAAGGCAGATGCTCTACCGACTGAGCTACCGGCCCCTGGAGTTTGCTCTTCCGAGTCTAGCACACGGCGTCCGGGATTGCAGGGCGCGGCCCGCTTAGGGCAGGCCGCTGTTTGTTCCGGTGGGTTTCGGAAAGGCCGATGTGCTCCGCAGGGCGCGAATCTGGTCCTGGTGGCGCTGCTCATGAAGGGCCATGATGCGAAGCAACTGGAGCACGTTGTTGTCGCCAATGAGAGGATGAGCCAGCCGCATGGCGCGATAATCCAGATTCGGGTTCGCGGCGAACAGTCCCTCGGTCTGCGCCAGGGAGGTTTGTAGCTCCTGCCGCAGCACCGCCAGCGGCTTCCCCCGGCGCGGCTGCGCACGGCCGGGAGCCTGCGCCGGCAGCAGCGCGTAGCGGGTCAGGGTCTCGCGCGCCATGGCCGGCAGGAAGTAATTCATCACCCGAAAGGGAAATTCCAGCAGCGGCAGCGCCGCCTTGGGGATAAACAGGATGGAGGTATCCACCTCCGAAAAGCCGCTGTAAAGCTCCGGCTTCTGCCCGCTCCGAGCCAGCTCGATCAAGGCAGCAAACCGCTCGCGGTAGAGCGCCTCGGAAAGCAGCAGGTGATCCAGCACCTCGCCCGCCGACCACCGGTTCCTCCCCGGCGAGTGAGCGGCTTGCGATTCGGTGAGGGCCCCCGCCAGGCGCAGGGTTTCCTCCCGGACGGAGCGAAACAGCTTTAAGCCGGCTTGGTACATGGCTGGCCTCCGGCCCCCTCTGCTAGGAAAGCATCTGTTCCAGTTCGGCTTCGCCGATTACGGTCACGCCGAGCTGGCGCGCTTTGTCGAGCTTGGAGCCGGGGTCGGCGCCGGCAACTACGTAATCGGTTTTCTTGCTGACCGAGCCGGTCACGCGCCCGCCGGCCTGCTCGATGCGCTGTTTGGCCTGCTCGCGCGTCATGCGCTCCAGCGCGCCCGTCAGAACGAACACCTTGCCGGCCAGCTTGGTTTCCCGGCGCCCTTTGCGCTCCTGCTCGAAGCAGAGTCCTTCCTTGCGCAGCCGTTCGATGAGTTTCTGGTTGCGCGGCTCGCGGAAGAAATCGTGGATGCTCTGGGCGATCCGCGGCCCCACCTCAAAGACCTCTTCCAGTTCCTCCACCGAGGCCTCCATCAGCCGGTCCAGCGAACCGAAGTGATCGGCCAGCAACGAGGCCGTCCGCTCGCCGACGTAACGGATGCCCAGGGCGAAGATCAGCCGCTCGAGGCTGTTTCGGCGGCTCCGCTCGATCTCCGCCAGCAGATTCTGCGCCGATTTTTTGCCCATGCGCTCCAGCGCCACGAGCTGGTCTTCGGTGAGCCGGTAGATGTCGGCCAGATCGCGCACCAGGCCGCCGTCCACCAGTTGGTCCACCAGCGCCTCGCCCAGCCCGTCGATATTCATCGCCTTGCGGCCGGCAAAATGCAGGATGGACTCTTTGAGTTTCGCGGGACAGTTCACATTGATGCAGCGCCAGGCCACCTCGCCTTCCTCGCGCACCACATGCCCCCCGCAGACCGGGCACGTCCTGGGCATACGGAATTCCCGCAGCGTATGCCCCAGCCGGGCGCGGGCGGCGGTATCGACGCGCACCACCTTGGGGATGACGTCGCCGCCGCGCTCGATGACTACCATATCGCCGATCTTCAGGCCCAGCCGCCGGATCTCGTCTTCGTTGTGCAGCGTCGAGCGGCTGACGGTAACGCCGCCCAGCGCCACCGGCTCCAGGATCGCCACGGGCGTGAGGGCCCCGGTGCGTCCCACCTGCACCTCAATGTCCTTGACGCGCGTTACCGCCTGCTTGGCGGCGTACTTGTAGGCCACCGCCCAGCGGGGCGCCTTGGCCGTGGAGCCGAGTTCCTGTTGCAGCGCCACGGAGTTCACTTTGATGACGATCCCGTCAATCTCGTAGGGCAGCTTCTCGCGGCGCGACTCCCAGTGGCGACAGTACTCCAGGGCCTCCTCCAGACCGCGGCAGTGTTTCCAGTTCGGATTCACCTTGAAGCCGAGCTTCGCCAGCGTTTCCAGAACCTCTTTCTGGCTGTCCAGCGGGACGCGGCCGTCCACCAACAGGGCGTAGCAAAAATAGTCCAGATGGCGCTCGGCCACCACGGCCGGCTCCAGCATGCGGATGGAACCGGCGGCGGCGTTGCGGGGGTTGGCAAACGGCGGCAGGCCGGCGCGCTCGCGCTCCGCGTTGAGCCGCTCGAAGGCCTTGCGGTCGAGCAGCACCTCGCCGCGCACTTCCAGCTCGCCTCCCAGACGCGCCTGGCGCAGGGCGGTTTCCGCAAGCGAGAGCGGCAGCGAGCGGATGGTGCGGGCGTTTTCCGTCACGTCCTCGCCGGTGGTCCCGTCGCCTCGCGTGATGGCCTGGTGCAGCAGGCGATTCCGGTAGCGCACCGCCATGCTCATGCCGTCCATCTTCAGCTCGGCGACATAGTCCACCCGGTCGCGGCCGCTGAGCTCGCGCACGCGGCGGTCGAAGTCCCGCAGTTCCTCCTCCGAGTACGCGTTGTCGAGACTTAGCAGCGGCACGCTGTGCCGCACGGAAACAAATCCCTCGCGGGGCTTGCCGCCGACGCGCTGCGTCGGCGAGTCGGGGGTAATGAGCTCGGGGTATTCCGCCTCCAGCTTCTTGAGCCGGTTCATCAGCGCGTCGAATTCGGCGTCGGTAATCTCGGGCTGGTCGAGCACGTAGTAGAGGTGCTCGTGGCGGCGGATTTCGTCCCGCAGCGCCTCCACCTGCTCGCGAATCTTCCGGCTTGGCTCCGGCATAGCAGAATTATACCGTCGGGCGCGGGAAGCGGCAGGCGGGTTCAGCGGCTGCGGGCAATCAACTCCGCGATGCGGTCCAGCAGGCCGGTGGCGTTCAGGTGCGCCGGACTGTAGTGGTTGGCAAACAGAACGAAGGCCAGCAGTTCGCCCTTCGCGTTGAGGCCGTAGCCGGCCAGCGCGGCGACGCCGGTGAGGCTGCCGGTCTTGGCCCGGATGCGTCCGGCGGTGGCGGGGCCTTTCAGCCGCTCGGCCAGAGAGCCGTCCTGCCCGGCGATGGGCAGCAGGCTGGCGAACAGCGAGCCGTACTCGGACTGATCCATCCCGCGCAGCAAAGCGGCTACCGCCCGGGGCGTAACCAGGTTCTGCCTCGACAAGCCGGAAGCATCGGTCAGGATCGCTTCATTGGCGGGGACGCCGAGCTGGCGCAGGAAACCG
>DATMAF010000172.1:0-10330 GCA_035560315.1 Terriglobia bacterium
CCTTGCCGCTGGCCCGCCAATCCCACTCGAAGCCTTCTACGGCGATGGAACAGTGAGGGTTGCCCATCGAGGTGACTGTTGCAGCCCGGGGCCCTCCGGAAAGCGGCAGGGGAAAGCCCACGATGGGTTCCTTCACCGGGCGGTCCGGCACAAAAGGGATGGCATCCGGCGACAGGATGGGCCGGCCCAGGAACATCTCGAACTCCCATTGGGGGCCTCGGCCGGTGAGCAGGCGCAAGGTCTTGACGCCGGCGGGGGTTTGAATCACCAGGGGATTGCCGGTAATGCCCTTACTGGCCAGATAGGCCGCCGCGCAGCGGGTTCCATTGCCGGAGATCTCCGCCTCCCCGCCATCGCTGTTGAGCAGCCGCAGGTCGGCGTGCGCACCCTTGGAGCCGGGGATGGTCAGGAACACCATCCCATCCGCGCCAACGCCGTAGCGGCGGTCGCAAAGGCGCTGGGCTTCCGCCTTTGAAGGAATGAACTGTTCGGGCGTTCCTTCCAGGATCAAGAAATCGTTTCCGGCTCCCTGGGCCTTCGTAAACGGTACACGGATCATAAACGACCGCGGAACAAAGCGTTCCGTCCCGCCTCACGCCTCGGTCCGCGAGCTTTCGATTTCCGCAAACCAGTCCGGTCGTTTCAAAACTTCTCGCGGGCGGCTGCCGTCCGGCGGGCCAATAATGCCGTCCTTTTCCATCATATCCAAAAGCCGCGCGGCACGCCCGTAACCCAGCCGCAGGCGCCGCTGGAGGATGGAGGTAGAGGCCTTGCCCATCTCCACGACAACGCGGACGGCCTCATCGTACATCTCGTCGGCGCTGCCGCCCTCTGCGGAATCCTCTCCCTCCTCCGGCGTCTCATCGGAATCTTCCGCAGCGGGCGGCTTCAGGAATTCCTCCACATAAGAGGGAGCCGCCTGGGAGCGCCAGAAATCGACGACCTGGCAAATCTCAGATTCGGTAACCAGAGAGCCATGCACCCGCACCAGCCGTCCGGAGCCGGGCGGCGAAAATAGCATGTCGCCCTTGCCCAGCAGCGCCTCGGCCCCGTTGGTGTCCAGGATGGTGCGGGAGTCCACTTTGGTGGCTACCCGGAAGGAGATGCGGGCAGGGAAGTTGGCCTTGATAAGGCCCGTAATGACATCCACACTGGGCCGCTGCGTTGCCAGCACCAAGTGGATGCCCACGGCCCGGGCCATCTGCGCCAGCCGGGTGATGGAATACTCCACGTTGTTGGAGTCCACCATCATGAGGTCGGCCAGTTCGTCAATGCAGATCAGGATGTATGGCAGGCGGCGGTGCTCACCTTCCGGCTCAAACAAATGGAGGCTCTCGGGCTTGTCAAACAGCTTGTTGTATTGCTCGATATTGCGCACGCCTTTTTCGGCCAACAGCTTCAAGCGGCGTTCCATTTCCTTGACGCCGTTGCGCAGAGCATTGGCGGCCACCTTCGGATCCGTGATGATGGGGGTGACCAGATGCGGGATGCCTTCATACAGCCCCAGTTCCAAGCGCTTCGGGTCCACCAGGATGAGCTTTACATCCTCCGGGGTGGCTTTGTAGAGAATGGAGATCAACAGGCTGTTGATCGTGACGCTCTTGCCCGATCCCGTGGAGCCGGCAATGAGCAAATGCGGCATCGAGGCAAGGTCGGCTACCCGGATCCGTCCATTGATCTCCTTGCCGAGGGCTACCGTCAGTGGAGAGCGAGCGTTACAGAATTGCTCGGATTCCAGAATCTCCCGCAGCACAATGGTCTCGCGCTGCGGATTGGGGACCTCAATCCCCACCGTGGACTTGCCCGGGATGCGCTCAATGAGGATCGACTCGGCTTCCAGGGCCAGGCAGAGGTCATCTACCAAGTTTGTGATCCGATTGTACTTAACCCCAGCTTCCGGCTTGAATTCGAAGGTCGTTACCACCGGACCGGGGTTGATTTGGGTCACCGTGCCATGAACGTCGAACTCCTCGCATTTGCTGACCAATATGGCGGCCATGCGCTTCAAGTCCTCGACGGCGTGTGGATGGGGGCCGTCGGGGGGCTGCAACAGAGCCGTGCTGGGCAGCTTGTAGCTCTGGGTGATGCGGGGATTGACCGGAGTCGCCGTAACGGGAACAGCGCGACCCCGCCCGGTTGTGGCGCCCAGCGCCGGGCGCACGGGAATCTCATCGCTTTGGCGAGGCTTCTTGCCCTCCTCGCTATTGGGGTTGGGATTGCGACTCACCAGAACGGGACCGGGGAGTTTTTCTGGATTCGGGGCAGCCGCTGTTGCAGCGGGCATGGCGTCTCGGCGGGCAGCCTGGCGGGCTTCCCGGCGCTCCGTCAAGCCTTGTTTCCAGCGCGCCCAGCGGTCTCGGAGTGGGGCGAACAGAGCCATCTGCGACTTCGCCCAATCCGAAGCGCGCTCCACGGAAAAGGCAGTCAGGATATAGATGGAAACGGTCAGCGTCAGGAAAATAAAAATGGCGCTGCCGGGACCGTTCAGCCAAGCCCGCAAACCTTCCGCCAGCAGCCAGCCAAGCGCTCCTCCCAGTGAAAACATCTCGTAGAGCCGCACCGGATAAGGGATGAGCGCCAAGGCGGCCGGCAAGGAGAACAGGAACAGCAGAGCGCCGGCGAGCTTGGCCCAATGTTCGAATACCGGACGGCTTCGCAGCAGACGCCAACCCACTCCCCCCAAAGCAATGGGAATCAAGTAGGAACATAACCCCAGCAATTGCAACAACAGATCGGCCGTGTAGGCTCCCACGACTCCTACCCAGTTTTCCGCTGCCGCCTTAGGGGTCGCGGTGTGGAAGGAAGGATCAGTGGGGGAAAAGCTGAGCAGGCTGAGCAGGGACAACAGCGCCACGCCCATCCAAAGTAGTCCTGTCAGTTCATTCCAGCGCCGGTTGGCAGAGGGTTTCAGCAGACTCATACAATCTCCCGGCCAGCTCCTGGTAATGAGCCAACCAATTGAATCTTAAAACGATATCGTGTATGAGGTCGAAGCGAAACCCCACCTTCTAGGGTTGGTACCCGCATCTGACTGAGGCCCTGGATTAAGGGGCTCCCGGGCCGGGGAAAAACGCCAGAGCAAGAACTATTATGCCCAAAATAATCCGGTAGTAAATAAAAATCTTGAACGTACCAAACTGTAAAAACTTGAGAAAAAACGAGATGGTAAGATAGCCCGTGATCGCCGAAACAAGGATGCCGACCGCAAACGGCATCCCCATGCCCGGTTCCATTCCTTCCCGATGCAGCTCAACGGCAGCCACGACCGCCGCCCCGGCAATGATCGGGGTGGACAGGAGAAAAGAAAACCGCGCGGCGGCGTCGCGACGAAGTCCGCGCAGCAGACCGGCGGTCATGGTGATTCCGGAGCGGGAAACGCCGGGAATCAGCGCCAGCGCCTGCCCTACGCCAACTGTCAAGGTATCGGTTATGCCGACGTGGAAGAGGTCTTTGCCGTACGTCCCAACCCGCTCCCCGAGCGCCATGACCAGGGCGACCACAATCAGCGCCACGCCCATCACGACGGGGCTGCGCAACGTGGTCTTGACGTGCTCCTCGAACAGAATCCCCGCCACCCCGGCCGGGATGGTGCCGATCACCAGCAGCCAGAACAGCCGGCGGTTGCGGTTCGGGTCCGAGCCGCCGGATTGCGCCTGCGGCGCCGGTGCGAAGCGGCTGCGGATTCCCAGCCCCGCTCGCAACAGTTCCACCCAGGTGGGGAGAAAATAGACCAGCACCGCAACCAGGGTGCCCAGGTGCAGCGCCACATCAAATGTCAGCTCGTGTTCGGCCCAGCCGGAGAGCCAGGGAACCAGATAGAGATGCGCCGTGCTGCTGATGGGAAGAAATTCCGTGAGCCCCTGCACAACGCCCAGCACAATGACCTGGTAGAGGGGCATAGGGGCGTCAGATTTCCAGGATGACGGGGAAGATGAGGGGGTGGCGGGAGGTATGCTTTTTGATGAAGCGCTTCAAGTCGGAGCGGATCTTTTCCTTGATCATGCCCCAGTCGGCGCGCTCTTCGACGCTGGAGCGCTCCAACGTTTCCAGAATAATCTCTTTGGCCTGGGCCAGGATCCCGTCGGCGGCCTCGCCCGTAACGAATCCCCGGCTGACGATCTCCGGGACCGACTCGATCTTTCCCGTGTTCTTGTTGAGGGCGATGATGGGCAGCACGATGCCGTCTTCGGAGATGTGGCGGCGGTCTTTGATTATCATGTCCTCAACGACCTCGTCCACCGAGCCGGAGTCGATGCAGACGCGCCCCACCGTGACGCGGCCGGCCTTGCGCGCCCCGCGCGAGTCAAACTCCATCACATCGCCGCTTTCGAGCAGGAAGACCTGCTGGACTTGCCGCAAGTGGGAGGCCAGCGCCGCGTGCCGCTTCAGTTGCCGGTATTCGCCGTGGATGGGGATGAAATACTTCGGCTGCACCAGGTTGAGCATCAAGGTCAACTCTTCCTGGCTGGCATGGCCGGAGACGTGCACCGGCGGGGCGCTGCCGTCGTCGAAAATCACCTCGGCGTCGCGCTTGCACAGGTGATTGATCATCCGGTAAATGGCCTTCTCGTTGCCGGGAATAATGCGGGAGGAAAGCACCACCGTATCGCCGGATTCAATCGTGGCGTGGCGATGATCCTTCACCGCGGCGCGGGCCAGCGCCGACAGCGGCTCGCCCTGGCAGCCCGAGATGAGCACCGCCACCTCGCTGCGGCGGCCCGATTTGATGTCGCTGGGACGCAGCAGCGTGCCGTCGGGAATGTTCAAATACCCCAGCCGGTGCGCGATTTCGGTGGTGTTGGTGATGCTGCGGCCGACGATGGCCACCTTGCGCCGGCTCTCGACGGCCAGATCGATCAGCAACTGAATGCGGTGAATCGAGGTGCTGAAGCAGGAGATGAACAAGCGGCCCTGGGCGGCCGAAAAGATTTCCTCCAGCCGCGGGCGCACGGCACGCTCGGAGGGCGTCGTGCCGGGCCGCTCCGCATTGGTCGAATCGGAAAACAGAGCCAGCACGCCGCGCTTGCCGTATTCCGCCACGGTGTGGAGGTCGAACAGCTCCATGTCAGTGGGGGTGGGGTCGATCTTGAAGTCGCCGGTGTGGATGACGACTCCCAGCGGCGTGGTGATGGCCAGCATGGCGGAATTGACAATGCTGTGGGTGACGTGGATGTACTCGACGGTGAACGGGCCGATGGTGATGCGGTCCTTGGGCCTCGCCTCGCGCAGCTGGACGCTGTCGAGCAGGCCGTGCTCCTCGAGCTTGCGCTCCACCAGCGCCAGCGTAAACGGAGTCCCGTACACTGGAACGTTCAGATCCGCCAGCACGTAAGGCAGCGCGCCGATGTGGTCCTCGTGGCCGTGCGTGAGCACGATGGCCCGCACCTGCTCCTGATGTTCGAGCAGGTAGCTGATGTCCGGCACGACAATGTCGACGCCCAGCAGTTCCGCTTCCGGAAAGCTCATCCCGGAGTCGATGACGATGATGTCGTCTCCATAGCGGAGCGCCATCATGTTCATCCCGAACTCGCCAACCCCTCCGAGCGGAATCGCTTGTAGCTTGTGTTCACTCACCCAGGTCAGAATCCCTCAATAGCTATTATATGGAGTTCGGATCCGGAGTCGGAGTCTTTTCCGATTTTGCCCGCCGAATGTTCCGAAGACATTACCGCAGGCTGCCCGGCCGGTTTGATACACTGTCCCTAAGGCCATGACGAAAGCGGAACTCATGGGGATGGGCCGGAACGAGATGGAGGGCCTGTTCGTTGCGGGGGGCGAGCCGCGCTATCGCGGCCGGCAGCTCTATCGCGCCGTGTACCGCGAGCGGCGGTTCGATCTGAGCCGCATCACGGCCTTTCCCAAGGTCCTGCGCCAGCGGCTGGCGGAGCAATGGCAGGCGACGCTCCCGGAGGTCGAAAGCGCTTTTCAAAGCGCCGACGGCACGGTTCGCTACCTGCTGCGGCTTGCCGACGGCAAGCAGATCGAGTCCGTCTATATGCCGGAAGAGAAGCGCAAGACCCTGTGCATCTCGACGCAGGCCGGCTGCCCGCTCGATTGCCAGTTCTGCCTGACGGGCGTTTTGGGTTTCACGCGGAACCTCTCGGCCGGCGAGATCGTCGGCCAGGTGCTGCGCCTTTTTGAGGAGAACCGCTGGCCTGCCGGGGAGGCGGTGAACCTGGTGTTCATGGGCATGGGCGAGCCGCTGCTGAACTATGACAACGTGCTCGCTGCCGTGCGCCTGCTGGCCGACCCGGACGGCATCGGCATCTCCCCGCAGCGCATGACGCTCTCCACGGCGGGCGTGGTTGCCGGCATTGAGCGGCTGGGAAAGGAAGCCGTGCGGCCCAAGCTGGCCGTGTCGCTGAACGCGTCCACCGACGCCACCCGCAACCGCATCATGCCCATCAACCGCAAATGGCCTATCGCGGAGCTGCTGCGCGCCTGCCGCGAGTTCCCGCTGCGGCCGCGGGAAAAGCTGACGTTTGAATACGTCTTGCTGGACGGGGTCAACGACTCGATGGACGATGCCCGGAGGCTGGCGCGGCTCGTCAAGCCGCTGCGCTGCAAGGTGAATCTGATCGGCTTGAATCCCGGGCCGGAACTGCCCTTCCAAACGCCGCCTGACAGAACAGTCCTGGCCTTCCAACAGGTCCTTCGGGAGGCCGGCGTGCCGGCCTTCATTCGCAAGCCGCGCGGACGGGACATCTATGCCGCCTGCGGGCAGTTGAGGCTGGCGCAGGAACCAGCCGGAATCGGCGGCCGGTAGAACAGGGTCCCGATCAAACCATTCCGCGCAGTTGTTCCATCCGCCGCAGATACCGGTCGATGGAGGAGCCGTCCGCGGAAAAAACCGGATCGAAAAAGATCTCCGTGACGCCCAGGGCCTTCGTGGCGTTGATGTCCTCCTGAATCTGCTCTGCCGTGCCCGTATAAATAAAACCCTCCTTGGGCCGTGGCTTATCCCAAAATTCCACATTGGCGCGGACAACCACTTCGAGCCTGGACGGGTCGCGGCCCGCCGCCCGGGCCATCTCGCGCATCTGCCGGCTCATGGCGTCCATGGCGGCGACCGGCAGCGCCACCGGATTCCAGCCATTGCTCAGCTCCGCAGCGCGCTTCAAGGCAGCCGGCGCAAAGGCCGCCATATAGATGGGCGGGTGGGGTTTCTGAACGGGTTTGGGCTGAATGATGGACTTCGGAATGGTGAAATAGGTTCCCTGAAACTCCACCGGGTCGCTCGTCCAGATCGCCCGCAGCACCTTCAGAAACTCGCTGGCACGGGCCCCGCGCCTCTTCAGCGAGGCTCCGGCGGCGTCGAATTCGTCCTTGGACCATCCCAGTCCGAATCCCACACGCAGACGGCCTTCGGAAAGAACGTCGATGGCGGTCAGTTGCCGCGCCAGCACCACCGGGTTGTAGTAGGGAATGTCGAGCACGCTGGTGCCCAGGCCGATCTTTTTGGTGTGCGCGGCGACGTAGGTGAGCGCAGTCAGCGGATCCAGCGACAGTTTGTACGGCTCGGGCAGCGAGCCGTCCGCGGTGGCGGGATAGGGGGTCTGCGGCTTCAAGGGATACAGGAGCCGCTCGATCGTCCACAGGTTGTCATAGCCCAGTTCCTCGGCGCGCTGCGCCACCTTCACCAGGTTTTCCCGCGTCCCCAATGGCCCAATCTGCGGCAACCCGAATCCCACGCGCATGAACGAGATCTCCTTTCCGGCTGATCGATAAAAGACGCCCTTCGACCGAAGCTCCTACAGTAGCGGCTTTGGGCCGGCTTGGCAAGATTGCCGGGGCAGGAGCGGGTCAGCTCCGGATGCCAATGACCCCCATCATGCGGCCGGTGCGGCCGGCATCGCGGCGGTGGGAGAAAAATAAGTCCGGGGAGCAGCTCGTGCACAGGGCGCAGGAGTGAATCTGCTCCCGGCACAGCCCCGCGGCCTCCAGCTGGCGGATGATGGCCTCCGCCAGATCCAGGTAAATTTCCCTTCCTTCGATGGCCGGCGTTCCCCGCCACGGCTCGCTGCGCAAGAGGGCGAAGTGCTTGTTCATGAATTTCTTCTGCGGGCGGTCGATCCGCAGCAGGCTCGCGGCGTCATGGAACTGGGATTCGAACTCCGCCGCCACATCCTCGCCGACGCGGTAACAACAGGCCCGGATGCCCGGCCCGAGCGCGGCGCGCAAGTCCTGCGGGCGGCAGCCGTACCTCTGGCGCATCTGCCCGACGCCTTTCTGCGCGATGCGGCGCACGGTGCCCCGCCAGCCGCAATGGAACGCCCCCACCACTTTTTGTCGCACATCCACGAGCAGCAGAGGAAAGCAGTCGGCGGCCAGGATGCCCAGCAGGATTCCTTTGCGCTTTGTGATCATGCCGTCGCCGCGGGCATTGCCGGCAAGGTCGGAGCGCTCGCTGAGGGAGCGGATCAGATCGGAATGGATCTGGTTCTGGACCGCCAAGCGCATGCCTTCCGCGCGCAAGGCGGCCAGCAGCCGGCGGCGGTTTTCCTCCACGTTGGCAGCGACATCCCAGGAGGCGGGTCCGAGGTTCATCTCCCTGGCCGGTCGCTGTCGGAAGGGATGCTCGCTCACCCCTCCCAGCCGGGTGCTGAAGCCGTGCACCAGCCAGGGAATCTCCGCCAACGACGGAATGCGCAGTACCAGCGCGGCATGGGAAGCGAGCCGTTGTGTTGCGCGGTGCGATGGGGATGGCATGACCGTCTGCCTACTCCATGCTATACTTCGCGCCGCATTTGGGTCAAAATTCCAACGACATGATCGTGGGACTGGGAGTGGACATCGCCGAGGTGGAGCGGCTGCGCCAGGCCATCGAACGCCATGGGGAGCGCTTCCTGGAGCGGGTTTTCACGCCCCTGGAGATTGCCTATTGCCTGGCCTACCGCAATTCTGCGGAACGCTTCGCGGCGCGCTTTGCGGCCAAGGAGGCGGCCATGAAGGCGCTGGGCACCGGCTGGCGGGGCGGCGTCGCCTGGCGCGACATCGAAGTGGAGAACGCGGGCAGCGGCCAGCCGGGATTGAAATTGACCGGCAGGGCGCGGGAGATTTGCGACGCCCTCGGCGGCACGCGCCTTCTCCTCTCGCTCACGCATACCGACCACTACGCGCTGGCGCAGGTTCTCATCGAAGGGGACAGCTCCTTGCGGCGTTGAGGCGCAGCGCCGTCAACCGCGCGGGTGGCGAACAGGGAGCCGTCGTCCATGCCGGCGATCCGCGCCTCCACCCACTGGTTTGCCGGCAGGGCTTCTCCGCGAACGACCACCCGCAGATAATTGTCGCTGAGGGCCAGCGTGCCGGCGGGAGAGGATTCACCCAGGGTCAGAAGGCGCAGGGTCTTGCCGATGTGGCGTTCCCGGAAACAGCGGTTTTTTTCCGCCGCCAGTTCCCGCAAGACGCGGCCGCGCTCGCGCGCCACCGCAGCCGGTATTTGCTCGCGCAGGCGGTCGGCGGGCGTGCCCGGTCGCCGGGAGAAGGGGAACACGTGCAGGTAGCTGAAGGGCAACTCTTCAATCAGGCGGAGCGTGGCGTCGAAATCTTCCCCGGTTTCCCCCGGAAATCCCACAATCACATCCGCGCCGAAGGCCGCATCCGGCATCCGGTCGCGAGCCGCCGCAATGCGCTCGCAGTACTGCGCGGCGCAATATTTGCGGCGCATCCGCCGCAGGATGCGGTCCGAACCGCTCTGTAACGGCGCGTGGACATGGCGGGCGATGCGCGACGTGGAGGCCATGAGGTTCAGCAGCGGGTCGGTGAAGTCCAGCGGCTCCACGGAGCTCAGCCGCAGCCGCTCGAGCGGCGTCTGCTCCAAGATGAGCTGCACCAGCTCCACCAGCCGGGGATGGCCGCGCAGATCGCGCCCGTATTGGCCCAGGTTGACTCCCGACAGCACCACCTCCCGGTAGCCGGCCCCGCACAAGGCGCGAATTTGCGAGAGCACTTCGGCCGCCGGAAGGCTGCGGCTGAAGCCCCGCACGGACGGGATGATGCAGAACGAGCAGCGGTTGTTGCAGCCGTCTTGGATCTTCAGGTTGGGGCGGGTGCGGTCTTCCACCGATCCGCCAAAAAAGGCGGCCGCGGCCAGTTGTCGCTGCGCGGCGATGTCTCCAACCAGAGTGGCCGGACCGGCGGCGGCGCGCCGGGCGTCTTCCGGGGGCAGGACAACCGAACCGAGCGGGCGCAGATCGCTTTCGATGGCGAGCAACTGGCGGGACCGCAAGGTGTCCAGGGGAAGGAAGGCAGCGGCAGGGCGGGCGGCGTCTTCGGCCAACAAAGAGGCGATGGCGGCCTTATGGGAGTTGCCGACCACCCAGGCGACGCC
>DATMAF010000173.1:0-2564 GCA_035560315.1 Terriglobia bacterium
AGCGGGCAATCAGGTAGGCCACAGCGGCCAGCGTTCCTAGCCAGATGCCGCGCGTGAATGCTCCAAGCAACGCCAGGCAAACCAGAAACATACTCAGCCAGCACAGCCAGCGCCCTGCTCGGGATAGTGTTTCGGCGGCAAACAAGCGGATGGCCAGCAGCAGGAAGAAAACCAGCATTAACTGACCCCCATACGTCATCCAATGGCCCATAAACCCAGTGATCTGATGCACGACATAGTTTTCATAGAACTCCATGCCTTGCCGCCGCAGCGCCAGGTAGTCCTGTGTAAATTGCCCCAGACCATAAAGGGCGGCGACCACACCACCCGACAGGACTCCTTGCACGGTGAGCCAAAGCTGGCGGTGGTTCTGGAAGGCGTTGATCACCAGCGCCAGCAGGAAAAAGACGAAGAACTTGCGAATCTGGGGCAGGCCGCTCGCGGGCTCGCTCGAAAAGGCCAGCGAAAGCAACGTCCATCCTGCAAAGGCGAGCAAAGGCAGAAGCCACCGCGCCGGGAAGTCCAGCTTCCGGCGGGAGAGCAACAGGCCGGCCAGCGCTGCCCCCAGCAGAATTTGCGAAAGTGCGATGGACAGTAGCACCGCAATGCAGGACAAACCCGTCAGCCACGCCGTCACTGACGCCAGGTCCGGCGAAATCGGTTTTCTCGCTGCAATCCGCTGGCTGAAGGTCGTTGCCACGCAAGTCCCGGATGTGGTCTCTGCCGTGCAAACCACTCTACCGAAGCTAGGCGCAAGAAGCAAGCTGCACACTAGTACTGCTAGACCGAATCCATAGAGCCTCCTTGGTTTCCTGGTTCGCTTTGCTCGCCGCAGGCGACCGATTTGCCTTTATAATGGGATTGTTTTATCTTTCCCCCTTTCATCTGTCTGCGGCAGTCGGATGTGGCATTCTGCAATGCCAGGGAGCGAAGCTATGCGAGTGGAGGCGAATCGAATCATGCCACGCCGGGGCGGGACAGCCCTGCGCAGTTTTTTGCTACTCGGCGCCCTGCTGGCAGGCGGCGCGGTTCCTGCTCTGGGGCAAGCCGTGCGGCAAAACGCTGGTTTTCGCGCCGCCACGCTTTCGCCGAATGACGATGGCTCCACCTTTTTGGTGCCCATCGGCTTTCCCGTGAATTTTTTTGGGGTCACTTACAGCGATCTTTACGTCAACAATAATGGGAACGTCACCTTTGGAGGGCCTTTATTCGATTACACGCCGACGGGTTTGGCCGGTTCTTCCTTGCGCATCATTGCGCCGTTTTGGGCGGATGTCGACACGCGCGGCGACGGGTCCTCGCCGGTTACGTATGGACAGGACACCGTCGACGGCCGGAGGGCCTTTGGTGTTAACTACATCAATGTTGGCTATTACTCTTTGCACACCGACAAGCTCAATAGCTTTCAGGTCGTTCTCATCGACCGCTCCGATACCGGCTCCGGGAATTTCGATATCGAATTCAACTATGACCGCATCGTGTGGGAATCCGGGGACATCGAAGGCTCCAACGGGTTCGGCGGCACCTCCGCAGCGGCCGGTTACTCCAACGGTGCCGGCTTCTCGTTTGAGCTGGAAGGCTCGCTGCAGCCGGGCTCCTTTCTGGACTCCAATCCCAATGGATTGATCCATCGTACCCTGAACAGTACGGTGCCGGGCCGGCTGGTTTTCCAGGTGCGCGGCGGCTCGGTGGGCTGCGCGGTTTCCATCTCTCCATCCAGCCAGTCCTTTTCGGCGGCGGGCGGCACCGGAACCATTGCCGTATCCGCGCCGGAGAATTGTTCCTGGTCCGCGGTCAGCAACTCAGGCTTCATTACCATCAGCGGCGGGGCCAGCGGCACCGGTAATGGGACCGTCAGTTACGCGGTCGCATCGAACCCCGCAAGCACTTCCCGCACTGGCAGCATCAGCATCCAGGGCCGCACCTTTACGGTAAGTCAGTCGGGCACCGGAGGAGGAGGAGAAATTCCCGGCAGTGTTGTTCCGGTTCTTTCCCGGCTGGATTTTTTTGGGACCTCCGGCAGCGGCGTAGCCTCGCGCGCCGTGGATTTGACCAGCAACTCGCCGGCCAGCTTCACGGCCACCGCGGTGGAGCTGAACGGGCCGGACTGGCTCAGTGTTTCCCCGAGCAGCGGATCGACGGCCGCAAGGGGTTTTCTGCCTCAGGAGAATCTGGAAGCAGCGGTGTCGGCGGGGCGCCTTATCGTGTTTGTAAGTTTTTCTGACCTAGCTCCTGGCTTCTATGAAGGCGACATCGAGGTGGGCGCCGGCGGCGGGGTGCGGCGGATTCATGTGACCGCCACCGTTGCGCCCAACCAGCCTCGCCTGTTGGTTTCTCCCGAAGCGGTTGTGATGGTGGCTTCCGAGAACGGATTGCCACCACTGCCGCAGAAGGTACGCATAGCGAACCTGGGTCCGGTGGGGATGGGGTGGGCGGTGAGCGGCGGGGAACCGGCGGCGGGGTGGCTGGGGGTGTCGCCGGGGGCGGGGACGGCGGTGGGGGGCGGCTGGAGCGAGGTGACGCTGACGGCGAATCCGGCGGGGCTGGCGGCGGGGCTCTATCAG
>DATMAF010000174.1:0-7807 GCA_035560315.1 Terriglobia bacterium
CGCCGGTGAAAGCCCCCCCCTGGCGCTGGGCGCCGGGGCGGGCAAAGCCTTGCTGCTGACGCTGGCGATCACCCAGATTGTGGAACAGGAATCTCTGGACGTGAGCATCTGGGGCTCTCCGGACGGGGTCGAATGGGGAGCGAAGCCCCTGACGGCCTTCCCGCAGAAGTTCTACCGCGGCGTGCACCAGTTGCTGCTCGATTTGAGCAAACACCCGGACGTCCGCTTTCTCAAGGCGAAATGGAGCGTCAACCGCTGGGGCGTGGGCAGCACCACGCCGCGGTTCAGTTTTCTGATCCAGCTCCAGGAGCAGGCGCTTGCTCCAGCCGGCGCCTAGGGCGGGAGCCCCATCCACCTTGCCGAAGATTCAGGCAGCCACCACCAATCCCGGAAAACTGGCGGAGCTCTCCCACGGCTCCCGGCTCTGGAGCACTCCCGGAGAGGAGCTAGAGGAATGGCTGATTGAGGCTCTTCCCGGTCTGGCAGCGCTTCCTCCGTGCGCGGAAGACGGCAACAGCTTCGCCGCCAACGCCCATCAGAAGGCGATGCATTACAGCCGGTTCGTGAAAGGTTTGGTCCTGGCCGATGATTCCGGCCTGGAGGTGGCGGCGCTGGGGGGCGAGCCGGGCATTCACTCGGCGCGCTATGCCGGTCCGGCCGCCACCGATGAGCAGAATAACGCCAAGCTGCTCCGGGCAATGAATGAGGTTCCACCGCCCATGCGCACGGCGCGGTTCGTCTGCGAGCTGGCGCTGGCGAGGGAAGGCAAATTTCTGGCGCGATTCACCGGCGTGGCCGAAGGATATATTCTGGGCGAGCCGCGGGGTGGCGGCGGGTTCGGCTACGATCCGCTGTTCCTGGACCCCATGACCGGCAAGACCTTTGCGGAGCTTTCCCTGGAGGAAAAGTTGCGCCGCAGCCACCGCGGCAAGGCGGTCCGGGGGCTGATGGAGTGGCTGGCCACAGGCCCGCGCTCGCTGGACTGGAGCGAATAAGGCGACGATGGCGCGCCATGACCGGCAGCAGTGGGACGAGCGTTTCCGCGCCGGCAGTCATGCCAGTCCCGAGCCGGACCCGTTTCTGAATCGCCTGGAGGAATACCGCCCGCTGCTGCCGCCGGGCCGCCGGGCATTGGATGTGGCCTGCGGCGCGGGCCGTCATGCGGTGTTTCTGGCCGAGCGCGGCTGGCGCGTCACGGCTTGCGATATTTCGCTGGAGGGGCTGTTGCAGGCCCGGGCGCTGGCTGCCGGACGCGGGGTCCGGGTGGACCTGGTCTGCATAGACCTGGAAACCCTCTGGCTGCCCTCCAACTGCTTTGACCTGGCGGTGTGTTTTTTCTACCTGCAACGGGAACTGTTCTCCCTGCTCCGGGCAACCCTGCGCCCCGCCGGCTTGCTCGTCTATAAGACGTACACCACGGACCAGAGCCGATTTTCCGGCGGTCCCACCCATCCCCTGCACCTGCTCCAGCCGCAGGAACTGCTCCAGGCGTTCCGCGATTTCCGGGTGCTCTGCTATGAAGAGATCGTGCAGGGGCGCGGCGTGGCGCAACTGATCGCGCAGAAGCCAAGCGCGGACTCATAACCAACGCCGCTGGGAGACGGGGAACATCGGGCCCGGCGCCCCGTCGTTGCAATTCCAGAGTTCCATCGAAGGGACTGAAGCTCCTGTCCGCGCGCGGTGGCGACAGCGCGCTCCCGCCTTCGGAAAGGAGCCGCCGGGGCGAGGGAGGCTACTCGCGGTAATAGAACTGAAATTTCACCTTCTTGATCTCAATCAAGTCGCCCTCCTTTAATTCCTGGGGCGCCACCAGCACGTGCCCGTTGAGGCGGGTAACGCCGGCTTTCTCGGAGGGAGCGATATCGTAGGTGCGGCCGCGCTTGTTGATGATCGCGGCCACTTTGGGCAGAAACCAGCCCTTGATTTGCACTGAAGCGCCCGGGTCTTTGCCAATCATCCAGAATTTGCCGCTGAGAATATATTCCTTCTGGCTGGTTTTGCCGGCCAGCGTGACCAGGCAGCCGAGCCGTTCTGCCGCTTCGGCGGAGGCCCCTTCGGTGGCGATGGCAGTCGCCTTGGCCAGGAATTCGCGCCGCTTCTTGGTGTCGAGCACCACGGTGGCTTCCGCGCTCTGCGGCGCCTTTTGTCCCTTCTCATACCAGCCCGGGCCGGCAAAAATGGGGCTGCCCTGGCCCTCCTCCTGGAACACCAGGGAATGCTTGCCGATGACGATTTCATCGCCGTTCTTCAAGGGGCTGCGCAGGATGCGCTGGTTGTTCAGGAACGTGCCGTTCATGCTGTTTAAGTCTTCGATCAGGAACCGCCCTTCCTCGACCAGCAACTGGGCGTGGTGCCCGGAGACTGCCAGATTGTCAATGACAATATCGTTGTCCGGAGCGCGGCCAATGGTGAGCTGCGATTTGCGGACCGGAATTTCCCGGAGGACCGCTGCCTCATATTTGAGGGTTAGTTTAGCCATGTCCGGTTTCCTCCTCGGAAGAATTGCAGCCAGCGGCGCCATCCCCGGACCGGCGGCAGCAGGCGAATGAGAATCACGGTGATATTGTCCTCCCCGCCGTTCTGATTGGCCAGCTCCACCAACCCATCGGCGGCTTCCTGCGCCGTGTGGCGGCCGGAGAGGAAGCGGGCGATTTGCTCGTCCGGCACCATGCGCGTCAGGCCGTCCGAGCAGAGCAGCACCTCGTCGCCGACGCCCACCCAGATTTCGTCCAGGTCCGCCACCACGGAAGGTTCCGCCCCCAGCGCGCGCAGGATGACGTTGGAAAGCTCGGATTGCTGCGCTTCTTCAGAGCTCATCAGGCCCTGGCGGACGTGCTCCCGGACCAGGGAATGATCTTCGGTGAGTTGCCGCAGGTTGCCGTTGCGGAACAGGTAGACGCGGCTGTCGCCGACGTGGGCCAAGCTCATCAGGTTGCCGTCGATCTGGACCGCCACCACGGTGGACCCCATCCCGCTCGTCGCGGGGGAGGCGCTGGCCGCTTCATAGATGGCCTTGTTGGAAAGGCGGATGCCGCTGAGCAGGCGGTTGGTCTGGGGAGAGAAATCTTCCAGGCCGGGACCTTCCAGTTCCAGGTCCGGATTCCGCTGCGCTTGGCGGCAATGCTCCAGGATCAGTTCCGCGCCCATGCGGCTGGCCACCTCGCCGGCGGCCTGTCCTCCCATGCCGTCGCAAAGAATGAACAGGTTCAGTTCCGGGTCTACGGCGAAGTGGTCCTCGTTATTGAAACGAACCAACCCGATGTCGGACCGGACTCCAAACTCGATCTGCAAACTTGCCTCCGCCCCGTTCCGCCTCGCCGGAGAAGTCCGCCGGCCGTCCTTTCCGATGTTGGGGGGGGAACGCCCCAACCAGCCTGCGCACCTCCTGGCCACTCCGTAATGCCGGGGCTGCGCTCCGTTGTAAGCCTTGAAAAGGATCGCCTCCGAATTCTTGCCACACTCCCACGATCCATCCACAGAACAACTCGAATTGAGAGTATCACATTGTATCCAAGAGCTTCCTAACCGCCTCTTTCTCAATTTTGTACACGAAACGCGCCGCCGCTCTGGGAAGCGCCGTGTGACCTTCGTGGGGCGGCTGCTCTGCGTAATGAAGAAGGACTGCCGTTTTGAGATGCAGGAATCGTCTGAGCATCCCAGGCACCGTGGAGTGAATTTTACGCTCTGGGGCGAGAGGCGTCAATGGAAGGAGGGAGCACAAGAGCAATCGCGAAGAAAGGAAAATCCTGCCCCGCTCTTGGGCCGGGCCGCAACCCGATCTCGCAAGGCAACCTGCGATGGGGGTTGCTTCATCGAAGGCTTAACGAAGGCTATCGTAGCCTGATGAGGTTTTTTGTAACTTTCCGGAGCGGCTACGGAAGTATCTGCCAATCAATCAGTTGCAAATCTTCCGCGGCGCTGCCGGGAGTTCCCCGCGGCGGGTGTGGGCCGGACCGGGCAGCGGTCTCGCCCTTGCTTGGAGCCATCGGGCAATTTTGGTATGCTAATGCTCCGCGCCCCTCTGCACCGAACCGGGCCGAATACCACTTTCCAACTGTGCGGCCATGCTGTGAGTGCTTCCGGGTCCCGCGTGTCCGAAGGATGCGGTAGGAGGAACGAGTTGTGATTGAAGTGCAAGGACTGACAAAGCGCTACGGGCGCACCACCGCGGTGGAAGACTTGAATTTCTCCGTGCGCAAAGGTGAGATTCTCGGTTTCCTGGGGCCGAACGGCGCCGGGAAGACCACCACCATGCGAGTGCTCACCTGTTACCTGCCGCCAACGCTTGGGAAAGTAACGGTGGCGGGCTACGATGTCATGGAGCAACCGCTGGAGGTCAAGAAGCGGGTGGGGTATCTGCCGGAGACCCCGCCGCTATACACCGATATGCGCGTGCGGGAGATGTTGCGGTTTGCCGCCCGCATCAAGGGAGTGCCGGCGCGCAGCGTGAAGCAGCGGCTGGAAGTTGCCGCCGAAAAGGCGGCCGTCACGGACGTGCTGCACAAGATTGTCGGCCATCTGTCGAAAGGCTACCGCCAGCGCGTGGGGCTGGCGGCGGCGCTCATCCACGAGCCGGAGGTGCTGGTGCTTGACGAACCCACCGCCGGCCTGGATCCCAAACAGATCATCGAAACCCGCAAACTGATTCAAAGCCTGGCGGGAGACCACACCATCATCCTTTCTACGCACATCCTGCCGGAGGCGGCCCATACCTGCAACCGGGTGATGATCATCAACCGCGGCAAGCTGGTGGCCGAAGACACCCCGGAAAACCTGACGGCGCGGTTGCAGGGATATGAAACCATGCGCCTGGTGGTCGAAGGCCCGCCCCAGCAGATTCAGGAAACCTTGGCCCGCGTGCCCGGCGTCCATCATGTGGGGTATATGCCCCCCGTGGACGGGCGCGTGGAGTTCACGGTCGAGACGGCCCCCGGACAGGACTCCCGCAAGGAACTGGCGCGCGCCGTGGTGGAGTCCGGCTGGGGCTTGCTGGAGCTGCGTCCGGCCGGCATGAGTCTGGAAGAGATCTTTTTGAAACTGACTACCAAAGAAGAAACCGAACCAGCAGAGGCGGCCCCGGCGGAGCCGCCTTCTGCGGAGATTTCCGCCAGCTAGGCAGCCGAGGTGCATCCGGCATGAAAAATATCTGGACCATCGCGCGCAAAGAGTTGATCAGCTATTTCCGTTCGCCCATCGCCTATTCGGTGCTGGCGATGTTCGCGCTGATCTTCGGCTATTTTTATTACCAGCAGCTCTCGCTCTTCATCCTGCAAAGCCTCACCCAGGCGCAGTATGCCCAGATGATGGGCGGGGAAGTGCCGCCGATGAACGTCAACGACATGGTCATCCGGCCGCTGCTGTATACCACCGGCGTGCTGTGCTTGTTTCTGGTTCCGATGATTACCATGCGGCTGTTCGCCGAGGAGAAAAAGACGGGCACGATCGAGCTGCTGATGACCTCCCCGGTGACCGACATCCAGATTATCTTCGGGAAGTTCCTGGCCGCGCTGCTGCTGTACGCGGCCATGCTGGGAATCACCGGGATCCATTTCCTGGTGCTGTTCCGCTACGGATTCCCGGACTGGAAGCCGATGGTGGCGGGATACATCGGCCAGCTCCTGCTGGGCTGCTGCTTTCTGTCGATCGGGCTGCTGTTTTCCACCTTCACGCGCAATCAGCTCATCGCCGGAAGCCTGACCTTCTTTTCGCTGCTGCTGTTGTGGGTGCTGGACATTTCCAGCCGCTATTCGGGCTCCTGGTGGGGCGAGCTGGCCCATTATGTCTCGCTGACGCCGCACATGGAGAACTTCAACAAAGGGGTCCTGGATTTAAAGGACACGGTGTATTACCTGTCTGTGATTGCGCTGGGATTGTTCTTCTCGGTGCGCTCGGTGGAATCGGTGCGATGGAGGGCGTAAGCCATGGCATTTAAGGAGCGTCTGACCAGCCGGCAGGCCAAGTACGGGCTCAATGCCACGCTCTATTCGCTGGCGGGCCTGGCGATTGTGGTGATTGTCAACTTGATCGTGCTGCGGGCGCCCACCCGGCTGGGCGAGTACAGCACCAACTGGCAGTGGGACCTGACCTCCAGCAAGCGCTACAGCCTTTCCCCCCAGACGGTGCAGATTCTCTCCAAGCTGGACCGCGATGTGCAGTTGCTGTACTTCGACCGCCAGAACAATTTCGGGGCCGTCCGGGACCTGCTCGAACTGTTCCCGGCGCAGTCGCATCGCGTCTCCGTGAAGTACCTGGATCCCGACCGGGACCGCGCCGAGGCCACCCGGTATAACGTCAAAGAGTACGGGAAAGTGGTGGTGGTGGCGGGCGAAAAAAGCGAACAGGCCAAGGGCGTGCGGGAAGAGGACATCATCAACACCATCATCCGGGTGCTGAAGGAAGGCACCAAAAAGATCTATTTCCTGACCGGGCACGGCGAGCGCGAAATGGACAACACGGACCGCCTGGGATACAGCGAAGCGAAGAAAGCGCTGGAGGAAGGCAACTACCAAGTCCATTCCCTGTCGCTGTTGCAGGAAAAGCCGGAGGTCCCGGCGGATTGCAAGGTGCTGGTGATCGCCGGGCCGCAGAAGGACCTGCTCGATCCGGAACTGGAAGCCATCAAGCAGTACATGATGATGGGCGGGCGGGTGCTGTTTCTGCTGTCGCCCAACACCCCGCCGAAGATCGTGAAGCTGCTGGCGGAATACGGCGCCGATGTGAGCAATTCGCTGGTGGTGGATGTGAGCGGCATCGGCCGCCTGTTCGGCACCGACGAGCTGATGCCTCTGGGCTTGCAGTACGAGGATCATCCGATCACCAAGGACATGGCCAATACCGCCACGCTGTTTCCCTATTCGGCGGCGGTGCGCACGTCGACGGACTATAAGCCCGGCGCCGATTTCCAACTGATTGCCAAGACCGCCCCCAATAGCTGGGCCACCACCGATCTGAGCTCCCGCGAAGTCAGCTACCAGGAAGGCCGCGACCTGAAAGGCCCCGTGGCGCTGGCCGGGGCGGGGGTGTTCCACGATCCCGGAGCGCCCATGGCCATCGAAACGCGCTACGTCGTTTCCGGAAGTGCCGACCTGATCTCCAACGCCATTCTGGGGTTCAACGGCAACCGCGATCTCTTCCTCAACATGGTGAACTGGCTTTCCTCGGATGAAGACTTGATCGCCGTCCGGCCCAAGGACCCGGAGGCGCGTCCCGTGGACATGACGCCCGGCCAGTTGCGGATGGTTTTTTACCTCACCTTTGTGGTCGTTCCTTTGGCGGTGGTCATCAGCGGGCTGGGCGTGTGGTGGAAGCGCCGCAGCTGAGGCCGGAGGATTGGCTGCTTCTGCACGGAGTCGGCGTCCATGAACGTAAAGCATACCCTCGTCGCCTTCCTCATCCTGCTGGCGCTGGGCGGGGCCTTTTATTACCTGAACCGTCTGCCGGAGAAGCCGGACGAGAAAGCCATCCCGAAAGAGGACCTGTTTTCTTTCAAGGCGGAGGATGTGGAGGAGTTCACGCTGGAGGAAGCGGGCAAGCCTCCCGCCACCTTCCGCCGCCGGAGCGCCGCCGCGCCGGGATCCGGCGCCGCCGGTTCGGGCCAGAGCCAGCAGTGGGAAATTACGGCCCCCCCGGGAATTGCCGCTGACAGCGCGCAGATTCAGTCGTTCATCGAAGAAATCGCGGGGATGCAGGGCACCCCTGTGGCCGTCGCCGACCCCATCCAGTGGAGCGAATACGGCTTCGAGCCGCCGGCCCGTACCTATCGCTTCCGGTTGAAAAACGGCAAGGCGTTCACCTTCTCCATTGGCGG
>DATMAF010000175.1:0-2395 GCA_035560315.1 Terriglobia bacterium
CCGCGAGCCATACTGGCTGGAGATCGAAGAGGACCCCATTCTGCTCACCGACCGGAACAAGGTGAAGCCCCGCTTGTGGAGGCGGTACCGCGAGGTGTGGGAAGCGCAGCCGGTGCTGCCGCAGTATCACACGCCGCTTCCGGCAACCAACTATGAAATCCGCCTCTATGGGCGCGCCGGACAGGGGGCGATCACCTCCGCCGTGTTTTATACGGGGGCGGGAATCGAGAACGGCTTGTGGGTGCTGACCAAGCCCACGTTTGGCTCCGAGCGGCGGGGGGCGGTGGTGCATTGCGACACGCTGGTGCAAACCGGCGGCGGAGAGCGTCCCCGCACCTTTACCGGCTGGCAGGACCTGGTCTGTATCTATGACGACACGATTCTGCAATCCCCGCAGCACGCTCCGGCGCGCACCTTGAAAGCCGGCGGGACGGTGCTGGTCAACTCCAGCCGCTACACGCCCCGCCGCGTCCGCGAACTGTTGCATCTGCCGGCGGAAACCACGGTGCTGGTGGTTCCCGCCAGCCGCATCGCGCGCGAACTGCAACTGGGTCCCTACTTCAACATGGTGATGCTGGGCGCAATGCACCGGGCCTGCCCGCTGGTGGACTTGGAGACGGCGCTGGAGTTTTATCGCGCCCAGGTGCCGCCACCGCGGGAGGCCAACCTGGAAGCCATCCGCCGCGGCTACGCCGAGGCTTCGGAACGGGAAGTGAGTTTCGAGGAGCCGGCCGCCGCGAACGAACTGGCGGAGGAGTTTTTTCACTGGAGGCCGGAAGAGGAGCCGTTCGAGCTGGCCATGCTGCGCTCGCTCGAAACGCCCCGGGGTTCTTAACAGCGGCAACGTGCGCCCGGAGTACGCGGCCGCGGGAGCAAGGAATCATGTTTCGAGTGCTGTTTCATAGCGAGATCGGAACGACGCGCCATAGCTCGCTTCTTCCTGCCCCCGTGCTGGACCCCGGCGAGTACGGCTACCTCCCCACCGCCGGGCTGCTCTCCGGGCATCAGGGATGTGCGGGTTGCGGAATGGTTTCGGGAACCAACCAGATCCTGCGCGCCTTGAAGCTCACGGGGCGGTTTGTGGCCGCATCCATCGGGACCGGGTGCAATGAGGTCATCACCACCCAGAACACCTCTTGCTGGGGCGATGTGTCGGTGGACCACAACAACTTTCCCAACGCCGCTTCCACGCTGAGCGGGAATCGCGCCGCCTACGAGGCGCTGGTGCGGCAAGGACGGATTCCGGCGGACTCGGTGGTCAATGTGGCGATTGCCGGCGACGGCGGCTCCTACGACATTGGGTTGCAGGCGCTGCTGGCCTGGATTGCCCGCAACGAAGATGGGGTGTATGTCTGCCTCAACAACGAAGCCTACATGAACACCGGGATCCAAAGCTCCGGAGCCACGCCGTTTGGCGCCCGAACCAGCACCACACCCTACGGGAAGCGGGCGCAGGGCAATAGCCGCACCCCGCAGCATCTGCCGGATCTGGCGCTGGCGGCCGGCGCGCCCTATGTCGCCGTGGTGACCCCGGCGCATCACCGCGACCTGGCGATCAAGGTCCAAAAGGCGGCCCTTATTCCGGGACCATGCCTGGTGGAATCGTATTCGGTCTGCCCTCCGGGATGGAATGTCGAGAGCGACTACTTCCACGAGATTACGGAACTGGCCTTGGCGACGCGGGTTCTGGTGCTGTACGAAGCGGAATTGCATCGCGAAGAGGGTTATGTCCTTTACACGCTGAACTATGTTCCGGAACGGTGGCTGCCGGTCAGCGAATATCTGAAAACGCAGGGCCGCTTTCAAAAATTGCTTCGGTACCCGGAACTGGTCGAGAGAGTGCAAGCGATGGTGGACCATCGCTGGGAATTCTGGGGCGAAGTCTTGCGTCACAACGGGCTGCCGGTGCGCCGTCCACAGGCCGCGGAGCGGCGCTTGGCCGTCGGGAAAGAGGCACTGGCATGAGCGGCAGCGCAACGCGGGACGATCTGGTTCTACGCATCGGAGGAGAATCCGGCGAGGGCGTGATCACGGTCGCCGAATCCGTCAGCCGCATTGCCGCCCGCATGGGGCTGTGCCTGTCCACGTATCGCACCTTTCCGGCGGAGATCAAGGGGGGCGCGTGCATGATGCAGTTGCGGGTGAGTGAAACCCCGGTGCACCATCCCGGCGACCAGGCGGACATGGTGGTGGCGTTCAACGAGCAGGCTCTGCGCGATAACCTCGCCAGCTTGCGGCCGGGCGGCCTGCTGATCTATGAGGCAGCGATGGAGGGGGATGCTCCGGACGGCCGCGGCATCCGCTGCCTGCCGGTGCCTTTTCGTTCCCTGGCGCTGGACGCGGTGGGGAACGCTGCCAGCAAGAACATCGTTGTGCTGGGAGTGCTGGCGGGATT
>DATMAF010000176.1:0-3783 GCA_035560315.1 Terriglobia bacterium
ATTGGGACGGTGGTCTTCCCGGACGCGGACGTGAAGATTTTTCTGGACGCCGCGCCGGAGGTGCGCGGCCAGCGGCGCTGGAAAGACAAGGAAAGCGCCGCCGGCGTCAGCGCGGAGAGGGTCGCGCAGGCAATCGCCGAGCGGGACCGGCGCGACCAGACCCGCGCGGCCTCGCCGCTGGTGCCCGCCCCCGACGCGGTGCGGATCGACACCACCCATCTGACCGCTGAGCAGGTGGCGGAACGCATTCTGGAGATGGTTCGCACCCGCCGCGGCGGGTCCGGGATGGAAAGCGATTCCGGCGATCGGTAACATGCCGGCAGCAAATTCGTTGGGAGGAGAGGGCATGGTTATTGGAAAAGGCGACTGGAGCGCGCGCAACCTGGGGTCGGGAACGTTCATTTTTTCCAAGCCCAAGCGCAAGAAAACCAAGATGCGGGTGCACCGCCTGAAGAACCGGCGCCGCGCCCGCTAGCCGTCGGTCGCGCGGCTTGCCTTCCGGCCGCGATCCGCCGCCAGCCCGGTCATTCCGCGGCGGCGTTCTGAAGGTATAATCTTCACTTTGGCCAGCAAGCTAAAAGACGTGGCGGAGGTGGTGCGCACCATCCCCGATGGCGCTTCCATTGCGCTGGGCGGGTTCGCCATTGCGCGCAACGTGATCGCCGTGGTGCATGAGCTGATCCGCCAGCAGAAGCGCGACCTGACGCTTTCGCAGTGCGTGATGGGCATGGACACCGACCTGCTGGTGGGCGCGGGCTTGGTGCGGCGGCTGATCGTGGGCGGCGGCTCGCTCGACAAGTTCGGGCTGGTGCAGTGCGTCAACCGCGCCCGCGAAAACCGGGAAGTGGAAGCCCTCGACATGACCAGCCTCGCGGTCTGCTTCGCCTACCTGGCCGGGGCGCTGGGGCTTTCCTTTCTCCCCATCAAGTCCCTGCTGGCCTCGGAAGTATTGGAGCGGCTGGAGGCCGGGCCGGGGGCGGAGCGGGTGCGCCGCATCTCCTGCCCGTTCACAGGCGAGCAGTACGTCGCGCTGAAGGCGCTGAATCCTGACGTCGCCCTGGTGCACGTGCAGGCCGCCGACGAGCAGGGCAACTGCCACATCCACGGGCCGAAGTGGGAGAACGAGGAGCAGGCCAAAGCGGCGCAGCGCATCATCGTGATCGCCGAGGAGATTGTGCCGACAGACCTGTTCCGACAGCACCCCACGCGCACGGTCATTCCGGCCCACCGCGTGGAGGCCGTCATTCACCAGCCCTTCGGGGCGCATCCGACGGCTGTTTATAGCTGCTACGATTACGACTCGGAGCATCTGGAGCTGTATGTGCGGCACGCCCGCAGCCGCGACGGCGTGCGGGACTATATCGAGAAGTACATTCGCGGCAGCCGGAACTTTGCGGAATATCTGGAGAAGTGCGGAGGGGCCGCCCGGCTGAACTCGCTCAAGGCCGATCCCGTTCTCGGCTATTAGCGGGGAGAGCGCGCCGCGGTAAGCGATGGAACCGGTTCGCACCACAGAAATCATGGCCGTGGCCGGCGCGCGGGAGCTGCGCGACGGCGAAACCGTCGTGGTGGGATTGGGGCTGCCGCAGGTGGCGTCCGTGCTGGCCAAGCGCACGCACGCCCCGAATCTGACCACGCTACTCGAGATCGGCGTCGTCAACAGCAACCCCATCGACACGCCGGCGGGGCTGGCCGATTCGCGCATTTTTCACGGCGCCACCTGCTGGAGCGGCTTTCTCGACATCCTGGGCATGAACCTGCATCGCGGCGTGGTGGACGTCGGCTTCCTGGGCGCGCTGGAACTGGATCGCTACGGCAACATCAACACCACGCTGCTCAAGGAAGAGTCCGGGCAGGTGCGCTACTTCAACGGCAGCGCCGGCGGCAACGACGTCGCTTCGCTGGCCCGGCGCGTCATGGTCATCATGCGCCATGAGAAGCGCAAACTGCCGCTCGCCGTCTCGCACCTGACCAGCCCCGGCTTTCCCGGCGGCAAGTCGCGGGCGGAAAATCATCTGCGCGGCAACGGGCCGCACCGCGTCATCACCGACATGGCGGTGCTGGGGTTCGACCCGCAGACGCGCGAAGCGATGGTCGTCTCCATCCATCCGGGAATTCGCGCCCAGGACGTGATCGACAACACCGGTTTCCCATTGCGGCTACCCGCGGAGATTCCGGAAACGGCCCCGCCTTCGGAAGAGGAACTGCGGCTGCTGCGCGAAGAGATTGACCCCCGCCGCGTTTATTTGCGGTAGAAATCCTTCGCCGGCCGGATTCCGTTTGCGGATCAGAAGGAGCGTTCATGGTCTATGACATCGAGCTGAACTCGGCGGCGCACTATCCGGCGAACGGCATCGTCGAGATCGCGCCGCTGATCGAGCAGGCCGGCTTCGGGGCCTTCTGGAAAGGCGAGTCGAACAGCACCGACCCGCTGGTGCTGCTGTCGGGAATCGCCGCCCGGACGAAGACCCTGAAGCTGGGGACGGCCATCTATCACATCTACGGGCGCAGCGCGGTGACGCTGGGTATTCAGGCAGCGACGCTCCAGGACCTCTCCGGCGGGCGGCTGCTGCTGGGCCTGGGCGTCGCCAACAAGACCATCGCCGGCTGGCACGGCGGCACGTTTGACCGGCCGCTGCGCCGCATCCGCGAGTACCTGGAGATCGTGCGCAAGACCGCCGCCGGCGAGCGCGTCGAGTACCAAGGAGAAATTTACGACACCGGCCAGCGCTTCCAGCTCTCCTGGAAGCCCCGCTTTCCGCACTTCCCGATCTATCTGGCGGGGCTGGGGCCCAAGATGACGCATCTGACGGGAGAAATTTCCGACGGCGTGTTCATCAACATGGCCATCCCGTCCACCATCCGCGCCATTGCCGAGCGGGTGCGCGCCGGAGCCGTCGCGGCGGGGCGCGACCCGAAGCAGCTCGAGATCATCACCAAGGTGCGCGTTTCGCTGAATCCCGACCGGAAGGTGGCGCGCTCGAAGCTCCGACAGGTGCTGGCGTTCTACAACATCGCCGACCACTACAAGGACATGCTCATCGCCTCGGGCTTTGAGGCCGAGGTCAACGCCGTGCAGGAGGCCTTCCACCAGGGCGGCTTCAAGGCCGCCCAGGAGCAGATCACCGACGCCTACATGGACAAGCTGCCGGTGATCCCCGGAACCTCCATCGAGGAGATCAAAGAACGGCTCCAGCCGTTCGCCGAGGCCGGAGCCACGCGGCTGGTGGTTCCCTATGTGCCGGTCTCCGAGCCGGTGATCGATGATGCCCGCCGCTTTATCGAAGCCTGGGAGAGAACGACAACCAAGTGATTTACGACATTCAGATCAATCCCACCGGAAACGACTACCCCTCCGCCGGGGTGGTCGAGATGGCTCCGCTGATGGAGGAGGCCGGCTTTGGCGCCTTCTGGAAGGGCGAGGCCAATAACACCGACCCGCTGGTGCTGGCCTGCGCCATCGCCGCGCGCACGCGCAAGCTGCAGGTCGGCACCGGCATCTATCACATCTACGGCCGCAGCCCCGTGACGATGGGCATTCAGGCCGCCACGCTCCAGGATATGTCCGGCGGCCGGTTCCTGCTGGGCCTGGGCGTCGCCAACAAGACCATCGCGGCCTGGCACGGCGGCACCTTCGACCGCCCGCTCCGGCGCATCCGCGAGTATTCCGAGATCGTGCGCCAGGTGGCGGCCGGGGAGCGCGTTGAGTACAAGGGCGAGATTTACAACACCGGGCAGCGCTTCCAACTTTCGTGGAAGCCCTCGCACCCGCACTTCCCCGTT